>JAQGGU010000063.1 GCA_028289265.1 Candidatus Saccharimonadota bacterium
ACAACGCTGGCCGGGCCCTGCGTCACCTGGCCAATCCTGTACTACTGCAGCGGGCGATCGGCTCAAAGCGGATCTCGGTCTACCCGCTGGTGCAGCCCCATCCCGACGTATCCCGACTGGCCCGGGCCTTCCTGGCGTCCGCCCGGCAGCTCATGGCCGCGGCCGACCGTGACTATCCCGGCGCGGCACCCCCGCCCGCCGCAGCGACCGCAGCACCACACCGTGGTCACAGCCGAAGCGCTGGCCGATCCGCGCCAGCGACCAGCCAGCGCCGTAGAGCTCAATCGCCGCCTGGACCTGCTCCGGACTTAGAACGCGACGCCGCGGCGTGACGCCGGCCCGGCGCAGATGCGCAGCCACCGTCTTGCGGCTGATGCCCCAGCGCTCCGCCAGGACGGGCATGTCGTCGCCGGCTTGGTACTGAGCAACCAGCTCGGCAGCTTGCGCGGCGGACAGCCGGCGCTGCCACTGACGCTGGCTGACTGGGGGAGCGGGCTCCGGCCGGGCTAGCACCGCAGGCAGCGCAGTTGCCAAGCGCCTGAACTGGGCTTTCTGTTTCGAGCTTGCTCCTGTTAGGCCCACCAAATAAAAAAGGCGAGCCTCGGTTCGTCTTTTTTATTTGCATGATGCAGGACGTAAAACCCTGGACGCGGCTGCGTTCGCAGACGCAAAGTCCAGGGTTTGGTCATCCGACTTCACGCGCAGAAATTTATTTCGAGCATGAAGTCGAGATGTGCACCGTCCCTGTATCTCCACAAACATAAAAAGCTCTGCATTTGCAGGGCTTTTTATGTTTTGAAAGATTTTCTTTCATATCGCGTAACGGTAGTACATATAAAAACCTTACAGACCTCTCATAGGCTCTGCAGTACAACTAGAATACAAATATAAGACCGTAAAGGAGGTGAAAATGGGACTGCTCGATGATATTAAAGGAAAGCTATCAAACATTGATCTGGACAAAGTTAAGAGCGAAATAGCTGACTTGCAACAGAAGAGAGATAGGGGAGAGGCTACCCCCGATGACCACCAGCGCCTAGCCGACTTGCAGCAGCAACAGGCTGACGCCGAAGGCCAGAACCCGGTGGGGCAGCCTCAGGCGTCAGATGCCGGCCAAACGCCGGCCGCAGACCCAAATCAAGTTATTGATGAAGTTTTGCCGCAGCTGCAGCAACTGGTTCAGCAGGAGCGTGACGGCTCAATCGATGATAATGGTCGTCGGCGGCTCAATGCGTTTCGTCAGGTACTGCAACCCCAGCCACAGGATCCAGTAGCCGTAGAATAGCCTGCTGCTGTGTAAACTTAAGGGTCTGATGTACTGGGCCAGGAACATTTCTGGTAATTATTCCTAGACATATAGGATAGCAGAGCCCCCTCGCCCTGCGGAGGTCGCTTCGGGCGACTGTCACTCGTGACCATGGTCGTCGTGCTGCGTCACCAGGTTGGTCATCCGACTTCACGCGCAGAAATTTATTTCGAGCAGGAAGTCGAGATGTGCGTCATCCCTGTATCTCCACCTATAAAGATCCTTCACGGTACGTGCAATCATAAAAATAAAGAGATAAGTTCATTTGTCAGCACGCTACTTCTGTATAATACAAACAATATGATAAAACTTTCCCCTAAAAAAATCGGCAAAGATTTTGTATGTTCTATCCTTGAATCGCAAGTGCGGCGGCTGCGTAAAAAGCATAATTTTAAGCTGGTTGCAGTAGTCGGTAGTATTGGTAAGACCAGCACTAAGCTAGCTATCGCCCACGCCTTAGAGCCGTCAAGGCGGGTTATGTACCAAACGGGGAATTATAATGACCGCGTCACGGTGCCGCTTGTAATGTTCGGACGAAAGCTTCCTTCGTTATTCAACGTTCCGGCATGGGTCAAAATCTTCCTCTTAAATGAAAAGACCATACGACTGCCGTACTTTTATGATGTCGTGGTCGTTGAGCTTGGCACCGACAAGCCCGGCGAAATAGCTCGCTTTGCATATCTTGAGCCTGATATCACCGTAGTTACGGCCATTACGCCGGAGCACATGGAATGTTTCAAGACGCTCGATGGCGTAGCCAAGGAAGAGCTGACAGTATGTGATTTCTCAAAGAAAATCTTAGTAAACGCCGATGATACCCCTGCGCAGTACCTTGAGGGCCGCGGCGTGCTGACATATGGCCAAAACCCGAGCAATACTTACAAGGTCACGAATTATGAGTCGCAAGGATTGCAGGGTGCTGATGTCGAACTACAACTGGCAAGTGAGCCGCCGTTCCAGGCAAAGGCGCACATACTTGGCCGACAAGGCATGAAGATCTTGCTGGCAGCCGCTGCCGTCGGACAGCTTATCGGTCTGACCGATGACGAGCTGCAGCGCGGCCTGCAGGAAATAAGGCCGTTTGCGGGACGTATGCAGATACTAACAGGTATAAAAGGCAGTACCATCATTGATGACACGTACAATGCCAGTCCGGCACCGGTCATGGCCGCGCTTGATGTGCTGTATGCTGCCGATGCGCCACAGCGTATAGCCATTCTTGGGAATATGAACGAGCTTGGTGAATATAGTGAAGAAGCGCACGTTACCGTAGGATCATATTGTCGTCCGGACATGCTCGATTTTGTGGTTACTATTGGCCCTGATGCTGAAAAATATTTAGCTCCGGCCGCCCGCGCGAAGGGTTGTACGGTACACAGCTTTTCCAGTCCTTACGAGGCGGGCGACTTTATTGCGAAACAGCTCAAGGAAAAAGCTATCGTACTTGCTGAGGGCTCTCAAAACCTCGTCTTTGCGGAGGAATCTCTCAAGCCGCTGCTCGCGGATAAAGCTGATGAGCACAAGCTCGTCCGCCAATCCCAGTACTGGCTGAATATAAAAAGTAAACAATTCACCACTTTATAATGATGACTTCAGATATCATCGTATAATAAAACTATATGCAAGTTATTACCGACGGCCTCATGACGCATTACGAGCGCGCAGGAAAGGGGCGGCTGATATTGATTCTTCCCGGATGGGCTGATACGTCCAGCAGCTGGTTGCCGATCCAAAAGGCACTTAGTGCCACCTATGATGTTGTTGTACTTGATGAACCCGGCTTTGGTCGCAGCCAGGCACCGCACGAGGCATGGGGCTTGGACGGATACACTGAATTTATCGGTCATTTTCTCGACAAAATTGGTGCTGTTGATTTGCATGCTGTTATCGGCCATTCCAACGGAGGGGCATTAGCCATACGAGGTTTGAGCAGACAAAAGTTTACTGCCTCTAAGCTAATTTTGGTTGCAAGCGCAGGAATTCGATCTGGCGGATCTGGCCGCAAAAATGCGTTCCGTATATTAGCAAAAGTAGGTAAAATAGCCTCTGTGCCCCTACCGAGCTCTGTAAAACATAAGCTGCGATCGAAGCTGTATACGTCAATAGGTTCCGATATGCTCGTCGCCGAACACATGCAGGAAACGTTTAAAAAAATCGTTACGGACGATGTACAAGCAGATGCTGCCAGCCTCAAGGTGTCGACGCTGCTTATCTACGGAGACAAGGATACAAGTACTCCCGTAGAGTTTGGTTCTGCTTTTAATAATTTAATTCAAGATTCCAATTTGGAAGTAATAGATGGCGCAGGGCACTTCTTGCATGTCGAAAATAAAGACCGTTTAGTAAAGAGCATTCAGGGGTTTCTTAAATGATAGGATCACTTAAAGCCTTTTATCTCAAGCCTGCCACGATCATAACGTATATGTTGCAGAGTACTGAGTACGAAGTTGGTCCATATCTCAAGTGGTATTGGCGAACTCAGAATTTTGCTGCCGTCATGAAAAGACGCACGCTGAACAGTACTCGCCGGGCAGCATTGCTCCGTACGGTACTTCGTATGGGTATGTTGTTACAAGTCATAGGCGGACTAGTGATGATATTCTTTGGCTCTCGGTCCGAATACGTTGAGCTCATCTGGTTTGGCATCGCTCTCGTCATTTCCTACCCGGTTGTTTGGGCTCATATAGTAGTCGTGCCGCTTTTGCTCGCAAAGTGGCTGATAGTCATCCCTAAAAATAATAAAGCCGTACGGGCTTCCGAGAAGCTCTACGAGCAGCACACTGCTGTTAAACTGGCGGTTGTCGGCAGTTATGGCAAGACTACCATGAAAGAATTGCTGGCTACTGTGATTGCTGAGGGCAAGAAAGTTGCTGCGACGCCGGCAAATAAGAACGTGGCAATTTCTCACGCAAACTTTGTAGAAGGACTTGATGGTGATGAGGATGTGCTTATCTTAGAGTACGGCGAGGGAGCTCCGGGTGACGTCGAGCAATTCTCCCGTACTACCCATCCTACCTATGCTGTTATTACCGGTTTAGCACCCGCCCATCTTGATAAGTATCGAACACTCGATGCAGCAGCAAAAGATATCTTTAGCGTAGCTGATTATGTCGCTGAGGGGCATGTCTATGTGAACTCAGAATCTCTTGCCAGCAAGCCGTTCGTCAAACCGGGATTTCATACGTATGACCAGGGCGGAGTAGGTGAATGGCGTACTACGAATATACGGGTTGATATTACCGGTACTAGTTTTGTGTTACAGCGTGCTGGAACAAAATTAAAACTGACGAGTGGACTATTAGGTAGGCATCAGATCGGTCCTTTGAGTGTCGCCGCCGTGCTGGCTATTGAGTTTGGGCTGACTCCGCTCCAGGTTGAAAAAGGCATAGCTAAAACAGTCCCGTTTGAGCATAGGATGAAACCGCGTCAATTATCAGGGGCGACGATTATTGATGACACATACAATGGTAACCTCGAGGGCATTCGTGCCGGTACTGCGTTACTGAAAGAGCTTCCGGCGCGGCGCAAGTGGTATGTCACTCCTGGACTTGTAGACCAAGGTAAGGATACGGCTGCGATACATCGAGAAGTCGGTACGCTCATAGCGGCAGCGAAGCCAGATATTGTCGTGCTCATGAAGAATACGGTGACGGCCCATATCGAAGAAGGGTTGCGCGGGTCTGGCTTTGACGGGGAAATACGTATTGAACACGATCCGTTAGAGTTCTATACCAACTTGGAACATTTTATATCAAGCGGCGACGTAGTTCTCATGCAGAACGACTGGACTGATAATTACGCTTAAAGATACAGATTAAACATTAGCAAGAATTGTAATTGTACGGCTTAATTGCATATACTAATTGCATGGAAACAGTCGCAGTTATATTTGGAGGCCGGTCGGCCGAACATGATGTATCGATAATAACCGCTATCGCAAGTATCATTAAACCCTTGGAACTCACCCGTAAATATCGGGTCGAAGCTATATATATTGCCAAAGACGGGGCATGGTATTGGGATGACAAACTCAAGGATATAAACTTGTTTACCTCTGGTGCTATCAAAGATTTCCTTCATAAAACTCCCGCCGCATCTGTTCAGTTTGATGGCGGTATGACGCTTATAAAATCTAGCGGTATCGCTGGCCGCAAGCAGCGACGAACTGTTGACATCGTCTTTCCGGCGATGCATGGAACTTACGGCGAGGATGGCTCTTTGATGGGACTTCTAGACATGGCTGGCATACCCTACGTAGGTTGCGGGCAGGCCGCCAGCGTTATAGCTATGGATAAGGTACTCTCAAAACAAATAGCTCAAGCCCAGGCTATTCCCGTATCAGATTTTCGGTACTTCTCCCGCGAGGATATACAGCGGGACCCAACATTAGTTAGTAAGCGGTGCATGGAAAGATTAACCTTACCTATGTTTGTAAAACCGGCGCATCTGGGATCGAGTATTGGTATATCGCGCGTGACAAATGAGGTCGAACTTCGCAACGGGTTAGAGGTAGCTGCTCATTATGACGATAAGATTATTTTTGAAGAAGCCGTACAAAACCTCATAGAAGTTACGCTACCAATCATGGGTAACCATCAACCGCAACCTGCATTGCTCGAGCAACCGATGACCAAGCCTGAGGACTTTTTCGATTTTGAAACTAAATATATGCAAGGCGGAAAGAAAGGCAAAAAGGGAGCTGACTCTAAAGGGGCGCAGGGGTATAGCAAACTTCCTGCTGAACTCCCTGGCCATTTATATCAAAAAGCAGAACAGACCGGTCTAGCTGTCTACAGGGCACTGGGATGTAGCGGTACGGC
>JAQGGU010000077.1 GCA_028289265.1 Candidatus Saccharimonadota bacterium
TTCCGATCTGGCGCTCCTGGCTTTGCTTAAGTGCTTCGGTCGTTTGGTGCTGCGGCGTGACATCCAATTGTGTACCCCAGGCACGTATGACAGCGTCATTCTCGATAACGCCTACTAGACTATTTAGAAAATATTTTTTATTACCATTGACATCCACTTCTTCGGATTCTTTGCCCTGCAGGTTGTAACCAGATGCAATAAAGGCCTTAAAATACTGTATGTTCTGAGGAGCATTTTTATCCATAAGGTCACTAAGCCGGGCGCCAATGATCTGGTCCGCGGATTCCAAGCCGTACATTTTAGCCATGGCGTCATTGGCTTCGGCCAGATATGCTCCTTTGAATACCAGCTTTAGTTGTTTGCTGAGAGGTAGGGAGGTCGGTATAGGTTCGTCCAGCTCAAAACGCCATATCCCCTCGAGGCTGTTGTGGATAAAGTCGAAATACCGTTGCTCGGCCGCAATGAGTTTCGCTTCGATATCCGTCCCAGTGGTGGTCTCTGCTTTCGGCATACAATCCCCCTTCAAGCCTATCCATAGACACGTTGCTATTTTCTATTCTAGCAGGATTATAGCCATGAGTAGTTACATAGATAAAACTGACGGAGATTTATTGCGAAAGAGTAAGACTGTAATTTTTATTATGTAGATGAGTAAGTACGGTATGCAAAGCTTACACGGACCAGGACACATTCAAAAGTCGGGTAGTAATACCTAATAATCTAATGGTGAGTTTGACTTGTCATCTCAATGAGCCTACCATGCAAATATGGTATTTAACCGATTAGTTAATTATAGTCCGATAGATGATCCGCTGAGCCAACTTTTCGCGGCACTAGCTGACCCTACACGCCGTTCCATACTTGCCCGTCTGAGTGTAGCTGACGCAACTGTGTCCGAGCTTGCCGAGCCATATGATATGAGCTTGCCGGCGATATCAAAGCACTTGAAGATACTCGAGCAAGTCGGCCTGGTGTCGAAATCGAAGATAGCCCAGCAGCGGTTGTGTCGTTTGGAGGCCGAGCGGTTGCAGGAGGCCAATGAGTGGCTGGGCGAGTACCGGAAGTTTTGGGAAGCAAGTCTGGACAACCTTGACCAGTATTTGCAGGATGTTCAATCTAAAGGTAAGGAGTAGGCTATGGCTGAATTAACCGTGAAGCAAACAGGCAACAAAATTATCCTTTCAAAAACTTTTGACGCGCCACAGGAGCTCGTGTTCTCAATGTTCAAAGACCCGGCGCAGTTGGCGAAGTGGTTCGGGCCGAAGACCTGGCCGGCGACTATCAAGCATTTCGATTTTCAGCCCGGCGGCGTGTGGCATTATTACATGACGGGCCCTGATGGCACAAAAGCATGGGGCAAAGCTACTTTCCAGGAGATCGACGAACCGAATTACATAAGTTATGTAGATGTTTTCTCGGACGAGGAGGGAAATGTAGACTCCAAGCTGCCACAAGCAGTCGTGAATGTTACGTTCGAGGAGATTGACGGCAGGACAACTATCAGGTCAATAAGTGAATATAAGACCGCGGAAGAAGTGCAGAGGCTCATAGAAATGGGTATGGTCGAAGGTGTGACGGACACTTGGGATCAGCTGGAGCGCTTGATCGCCGAACAGGCGCGGTAAGTACCGCTCATGGTTCTGCTATAATGCAGACATTATGTCCGACCAGACACTACTAAACCGCCAAATCAGGGCAATAAACAAAAATGAGCAGGTCCGTAAGCTGCAGACATTCGGTGATAAACTGGCCGACAAAGTTACCGCTATCGCGGGCTCCACGGGCTTCCTGACACTCAACGTCGTATGGTTCGTCGTATGGACGCTTTTAAATACCGGCGTATTTGGCGAGCACTTAATCATCGACAAGTACCCTTTCAGCTTCCTGACAACTGCCGTGTCGCTTGAGGCGATTATATTGTCGACATTCGTGCTAATGAGCCAGCGGCGTCAAGCCAAGCTGGCCGATCTTCGTACTGACCTTGATTACCGCACTGATGTTAAGGCGGAGGCAGACATTAAGATTATTGTCAGCATGCTGGAACGATTGGCTGGTCAGCAGGGTGTTGATGTTACAGACTTATTGGCTGAAATGAAAGACGACGAGCGAAGAGCCGTCCGGACGCGTCAGTAGACAACCCCAGAATCACCACTACCAATAAATCTTGAAGGCTAGCCTCAACACCTTGATACTGTAGTTGAAAAGCAGATGCGGAACCCCTTATTGTATTATCCGCTGTAGCCGTGCCGAGATTCTTTTTAGAGGACTGGGTACGGGTGTTTATTTAAAGTGGATAAGCTACTACCGGTTGACGGTGTCGACCTGTGCGCTTTCATCTATCTTGCGGTGGTAGCGCTCACCTTGTTTGCCGCCTGCTACCGCGGCTAGCAAGGTCACGGCAACGATTGCAAGCAGAGTAATGAGGCCGCCAGTAGAGAGGGTACCTTCGTTAATAGGCAAGCGAGGTAGGTTGAGCTGTTGGAGAATATTGTATTGGGTGCCAGCTACTGCACCAAGGCCGCCGAGAAGCAATGTAACGATTATGCCGATCAGCCAGACACCGAGGCCTTGTCGGCCGCCATCGAAGCGGGACATCCGACCGGCTACATAGCCGCCAGCATAATAAGCGAGCCCCAAGGTGACGAGTAGTAGGATACCGCTGACAAGGCCTACGGTACTTGCCGTATCAGAGTTGACGGCATTGGCATTATCCAGCGTGGTCAGAGCTATGGCGCTGCCCGCAGCTGCCAAAATGGCAGTCAGCATAGCGGCTATTCCGGTGGAAACCAGCCATCCGAAAAAGGCGGAACCAAAGTGGAACCCGCCGTATGTGCTGTGTGCCCGTTCGCGGTCAACGACGGCATGCTCGCGTGTAGCATCGTTGTCTTGTTCGCGTGTCCGATGCTCTGCATCGCCATGCGTAAGTGCGTGTGCCATATTTTCAACCTCCTTAGTTGTCTGTTTTCAGCGTAACTAATAGGGAGCAGCAGTTCTATGAGTAATCTCACTGCCACTGGCTGGATTGGTGAAGGGATAACCCCTATAGATTAGGCTTTCAGGTAAAAAAGGCGCATACTATAGTTAGTAATGTGAAATATGTGACATTTTTTGATTCACAGGAAGCAGAGTAGCATATGTCAAAGGACCGCGGGCGTAAAGAAGTTAAGAAGCCAAAGCAGGCAAAAGTATGACTTGGGGAAGAGTGGCTGCTTCCAAGCGCATAGACATTTATAACTCAGAAGTCGGTACAGAAGTCCGTAAAGCTCTCGAGACGCTTGAAGATGATTCCCGTTATATCACCGAAGTGAGTTATACGGCCGACGCAGTGCATTATCCGGAAGGCTCGATGCCATTCGTGGAAAGGCATTTGCTGTATTTGCATCAGCATCCCTCCGTCAATCCAATGCATTATCTCTCGAACTTGCGCCTCAAGCTGAAGATTCGTTAGTACTACCATTGCCTGTATAGTGTGAGTATGGATTTGCACAGAATTGAAGGTACGCCGGAATGGGCTGATGTGCCCAGTTCAAAACGAAACACTTGGCAGATAGTCGCTGCGCGTACCGCCGGCATTGTTACTATCGGCAATTTCTTCAGCGTGCTTGGTTTGCTGAGCATACCTTTGGGGCTGGTTCTTATTAGAAATGACAGCTTTATCCTGGCTGTCATCGTACTGGCCATGGGAAGGGTGTGTGATCTTGCGGACGGCTGGTTCGCGGATAAGACAGGCACGAAGAGCCCGCTTGGTGAGAAAATAGATGCTTCTTTTGACAAGATTAGCACAGGGATAGTTATTGTCGGATTGATACTCCTTGGTACTATTTCCGCCCCGGCTATGGTGTTCTTGATCGCCCCGCACGCTGTCATCGCCGTTATTGCGCTAGTTGCATTTATAAAAGGCAGACCATTTCATCCTTCACGGGCCGGAAAGCTCAGCATGGCTGCTATTTGGGCGACAATTTTAGTATTTATAGTAGCTCAGCCGCTGCAAGGAACAGCCGAAGACGGCGCACGGTTATTGGCTTATGGTCTACTATGTCTATCTGTGAGCCTGGGGTTAGTAGCCCTTACCGGGTATATGCTGGAAATGTATAGGCGGCGGCGGAAGGTTTAGACGGGCTGGTCTTTGAGGCCTAACTTCCAACCGATGTATGTCGAGGCGAGATGCATGCCAAACCATATGATAACGATCAGGACGTAGTGGCGCAGCGATAAAATGACGAACGGCAAGCTTACTAACAGGGCGCCGACAACATAGTCAAGCTGGTCAAAAGGAAACCAGCTTTTACCGGACTCAGTGCCATGGCGGCGTTTGAAAAAGCTCTCGATAGCGTCGCCACCCAGTGCCCCCAGCCCAAATAATGGGCCCAATATAAGCGTCGGGAAGTCGGCATAAGGAACGTGGGCGGTGAATATATCTGACCAGGAAATATGGGCGGCAGCGAGTTGTTGCAGCCATAAGACGAGTGTGGCGACTATCATGCCGCTGACGAGTCCACGCCAGGTTTTGTGGGAGCCGAGCACCGGGCGGCCGTGAAACTTTTTGCCAAAATCTATGCGGGCATTCCATTTTTGTACTAGTGGCATGCGCGCCGTAAGGATTGGCGCACCATTAGCCGCGGCTGCCGGTAGCATAAACCAGAATGCGAATAGTATATCGTGGAGCATACCTTTAAAGTGTACCAAAAGTGGAGGAACCCACTGCATGCCTTTCTCTTATTTTGAAAATAAAACGAGCGAGAAAGATAGTGGAATTCTTGCACCATGCGCAGGGGTGAATATTCTGTAAAGAAAAAATGCTAGATTGTCATTCGTAGTATGCGTAGAACAGGGAAGCGATCTGTAATGAGTTATATGCCGAACTGTTGCAGCTGTTCGCGTGAAAGCGGCTGGACACGCAGTTTGTGCAGTTTGGTTTCCAGGAATGACTGCAGGATTTTGTAGGTATCAAGGTCGAATGTCCCCCGCCGGGTTTTTATCTCTGGTTCGCAGTATTCGTCTTGGCTGACTTCGGCGATAACACACCATTGGTCGACGATAAGACCGGTCGTGGGTTGTAATCCTTCGATGTTTTTTTCCTGTAGCAAGACAGGACTGCTGTATGGCCATTCCTGGATACGCTGTCTTTCAAAGGCGAGCAGTACGCGCTTGTTATACTCTTCTGCGGTTTCGTGGCCGGCGCAGGCACCGCGGCATTTATGGAGCTGGTACAGGAAGCAGGCGCTTTTGCTTTTTTCAAGCCCGAGTAGCTTTGGGCATAATTCGTAGAGTTTTTGTAATTCATTTAGTGAATCGCGGGCCCGTGAACGGCGTGCATATACGGCCAAGGTGCTAGAAAGGTCTTCGGGCTGCAGCTGATGGGCTTCCTCTAGTGACACAACCAAATAACTATCTTCAGTATAGGATTTCTTGGCAAGCAACAACTTCTGCATACGCCGCAGTTTGCGGTTGTACAGTGGCTGCATCTCTTTTACCATTTGCGATTCTAGTAGTAGGGCTTCTAGCTCACCGCCAGTAGTGATGGTAGAAATATTTTTGACGGTTTGGGCGATCTTAAATTCTTTGCTATCGTCGTGGTCATGGCCAAAATGCGACAAGACACGCTTCTTGATGTTGATACTTTTGCCAATGTAGAGAGGATTGTTTTGTTCGTCTTCAAAGATGTAGACGCCAGGCGATTCTGGTAAGTCTTTGATGAGGTCGTGGGCTATGCCTTTCGGGAGGGCGGGCTGGCGTAGCTGTTTTGCCACGGCTGCATTGATTGTTTCTATAGGGAACTTTTCGTGCACCAGCTGGAGGAATTGCCAAAGTACCAGCGCGTCGTCGTAAGCGCGGTGCCGCTTTTCAAAGCTGAATCCGTGGCGGGCAATCAGGCTTTCCAACTTGTGGCTTTTCTGGTCCGGATAAAGTGCGCGTGACAATTTCACGGTGCAAAGCTGCTTCGGCAAGAACGTCTTACCAGTGCGCTTAAATTCTTGTTTCAAAAATGAATAATCAAATCGTACATTGTGGGCCACGAAGATGGCGCCACTCAAAATGTCGTGCAACTCGTTTGCGATCTGGTGAAAGGTCTGCGCGCCGCGCAGGTCTTCGCTGCGGATACCGGTGAGGTTAGTGATGAAGTAGGGAAGCTCTGAGCCCGGATCAATGAGCTGGTTGAATACGCGGGTAATTTTTCCATTTTCCACACGGATAGCAGCTACTTCAATGACCCGCCCACGGATATGGTTAAGCCCGTTCGTCTCTATATCGACGAACACCAAAGGTTGCTCAGTTAGTGGTACTCCCAGCCCTGCCATTACCATTAGTATAATACATTTGACCCGCCCGCTGCTATATTGAAAATGAAACGTTGCGCACTGACAAATATCACACCATTATTTTCTTGCTCTACCAGCGGGAAACGGCTATGATAAGCGGACAAAACAAAACTAGGTTTATAAACTACATTGACAAAAACACAAACTTGTGTATAATAATAAGTGTTGTTGCAACAAACAAAAACCATCAAAAATTAAAACAGTCAGTCAAAAAGAGGAGTAACTATACATGAAAACGAAGAGCGGTCTCGCATTCGAACTTATCGCTACAAATGATCGGAATATATCCAAATTCGACTCATTCCTGAGCCGGTTGTAACCAACTGTCTCCTACAATATACATACCCCCACTATCTCAGTGGGGGTATTTTTAACTTATAAAATATAAACCTTAAGGGTGATGTAAAACTTAGCCATAAGTAGTATACTGAAGCGAGTAAATAAAAGGTGAGGCACCCAAATGAGAGGGAAACTTTTAGAGGCACTGTTACGGCTGAAGAAGCTGGGCAGTTTATTATTGAAATATAAAGTGATCGTAATCGTGCTGCTGGTGGCGGTGGTCGGCCTGCTAGTATGGCAGCAGCAAAAAGCATCAGCCGAAAATAACTGGAAGAAGGCTACCGATGCTTATCGCCGGGCGAATTATGACGAAGCGGCCAAGATCATCGGGGACGCGAAACCTCCGAAGGACACGGATCGCCTAGCTATCTACTCACAGACTATGTTGGCCACCAGGCAACTTGATCGGGCGGCTGAAGGCTATGAGAAATTGTATGACGCGAAAAAGGATCCATTTGCCAAGCTGGTACTGGGGAATGTCTACAACCAACAAAAGAAATATGACGAAGCGGCCAAGATCTACCAGGAGTTGATCGCTTCAAACCCGACATATGCCCAAGCTTATGTTAACCTCTCTACTCTGTACAAGCTTCAGAACAAAATAGGTGAGTCTATTGAAATCGCTCAAAAGGGAGTCAAAAATAACCCAAACAACACCATACTCAATGAATTGCTTGTATCTATGACGATGCATGAAAAAGATTCTAAGGCATACAAGGATGCTGTAGCTCAACTTAAAAAGCTCAACCCGAACGACCCGCTATTACTAACACAATAATAGAAATAGAAAGTTAGATGAACCACAAAGACTTTGTTAAAAAGCAAAACCGCTCCAGGTATTTCACCTGGAGTGCGTTTATGTCTACGTGGAGTACTCTGCTCATAGCTTTTACTATGTTCGTGGGTTTGGGACCGGCTAAAACCGCCGAGGCTTACTATGCGAATGGCCAAGCTGCTGCCCAGGCGGTAGGACAGACCAATACTGATGGCTCGTCAAGCTATACCTCTTCTACGCCTAACAACCCCGTTAACGTCGGTTTGAACAACCCCGAAGGCACTGCCGTTGACGGTAGCAGGCACTTACTCTATGTTGCCGACACCAATAACCACCGTGTGCTTGTCTACGCGCTGAATACTGATAACAGCCTGCCCGATTATAAAGCCGATTATGTTGTCGGCCAGGCAGGCTTTTCGGCGACAAATCCCAACCGTGGAGGCAGTAGCCCGGCGATCAACAGCTTGCGTAGCCCGAGCCGCGTCGCTGTTGAACTAGCGTCCGGCAATGTGTATGTCTCCGATACGGGCAACAACCGTGTCCTTATCTTTGCGGCGGTAACTATCATTGATCCAAACGCACTTCACGTCATTGGAGCGTCGAACTTTACAACGACAAACGCTAACGGCACAGTATCAAATACTCAAATGTTGTCTCCTGCAGGAGTGGCTTTTAGTGGTTCAGGCGGGACACTCAAAATCTACATTGCCGACCGCGATTTCAACCGTGTCCTTATTTTCAACCAGATAACGACAGACGGGCAGGGAGCAGTGAATGTGCTCGGGCAAGGTACATTTATCGAATCATCGGCAGCCTTAAGCCAAAATGGAATGGCTTCTCCGGCAGGGCTTCACTACAGCGGGGCTGGCTACCTCTATGTTGCCGACAGTAGCAACAACCGTGTCCTGGTATGGACAAGCCCTATTACGGGTAATGGTCAAAACGCCAATCTAGTTTTAGGGCAGACGTGGTTTTATTCTAACGGTTCTGGTGCTTCGAGCAGCACGTTCAACCGTCCCGCCGATATCGTGGTGACCACTAACGGTAATACGTATGTTTCTGACAGTAACAACAACCGCGTACTGGTATGGAATACGGCTATAACTACGAGCGGCCAAGCGGCAAACCTCGTTCTGGGCCAATCGTCATTCAGCGGCACTTCCCAGGGGGCAACGCCAACGAGGGAAAACTATCCTCTAGGTCTGGCGGCTGCAGGCAGCTACCTCTACATCAGTGACAGCCAAAATAACCGCGTTATCGGGTATGCTTCTACGGTTTCCTCAAGCGGCCAGTCGGCCAGCTTTGTGCTCGGGCAGTTGAGTAGCGACGGATCGGTGGATTTTTATGGCAACACCTTCAATAACCCGCAGAACACAGGGCTTAACAACCCTACCTCGGTAGCAATAGATACGGCCAACCACCTCTTGTTTGCTTCTGACACGAATAACAACCGTGTGCTCGTTTACACGCTGAATGCGGCAAACCAATTGCTCGATTTTGGAGCTGACTATGTGCTCGGACAACCCAATTTCTCTCTGACCGCGGCGAACCAAGGCGGAGCAGTGTCGGCTG
>JAQGGU010000078.1 GCA_028289265.1 Candidatus Saccharimonadota bacterium
AATGGCCGTTGTATCAGCTATGTTATTTGCGGAAGGCAGCATCATAGCTTGCAGCGCCTGGTATTCGCTGATCTTTTCACCGGCAGTCACCGGCACCACTGCTCCGTCTTTAGCTACATACTTGTTGTAGATTGCCACATCCTTGTCGGTTAGCGTGATCATCGGGCCGCTATCGCCTTTTTTGAGCGGCATTTTCTCTAGTACTGACAGAGCGGTAATTACCTTTGTGACACTTGCTGTTGGAGCAGGTTTTTGTTCGTTGTGGGTGGCGAGTAATCCGTAACCGTCGGCACCAAAAGCGGCCTGCCCAACTGTCGGCCATGGTATATGTACATTAACCTGTCCCGAAATGACAGGTGGCAATATGGTCGTTTTAGTGGCAATCAACGGGCGTAGTAGGCAGATGGCCGCATATATTCCGATGATGACAATAGCCGGTACTACATACAAAAGCCATACTTTCTTCTTTTGCTGGTGTTGGCGCGGCTGTGGAATCGGGCGTGCATTATAGGCTCTATACATCTTGTTTTTATCATACTATGGTTATGCTAGTCATGGCGATACGTTGTATACTTAAATGTAGTAACTAATAGGAGAAACGCCTCACATGACCCCACTTATTATTGGAATAGTTGCCGTCGTACTACTGGCTGCAGTATTTATTATCATTTACAACCGCTTAGTAAACCTCAATATTCGAGGTGATGAAGCCTGGAGTGATATTACTGTACAGCTGAAGCGCCGCTATGACCTTATTCCAAACCTGGTTAATGCTGTTAAGGGTTATGCTCAACACGAAAAGAGTGTCTTTGATGATGTCACGACTGCCCGCGCCAATGCTTTAGGTGCGCAAGGTGTCAAAGATACCGCACAGGCAGAAGGTGACTTTGAAAAGACGCTGAAGAGCCTGTTTGCCGTCGCAGAAGCTTACCCGGACCTGAAGGCTAGTGAGAACTTTAAAGAATTACAAGCTGAACTTGTTGATACTGAAGACAAGATCCAGGCTTCACGACGTTTTTATAACGGTGTCGTGCGTGATTTCAACACTGCCCGAACTGTCTTCCCAGGTAACATGATCGCAGGCATGCTTGGCTTCAAGAAAGACCGGGAATTTTTCGAGCTAGACGAAACGCAGATGGCTGCTGTCCAGAATCCTGTCAACGTCCAATTTTAATTCAGTTTGTATTAAGCCTTCACGCGTACAATATTAGGTACGAAAGAGAGATAAAATGTATAGCGAAATAGCCCGAAACAAAATGAAAAGTTGGGTGATTATCCTGCTGTTTGTAGTATTTGTAGGGGTGCTCGGATGGTTGTTCGCGAATTATATGAACAGTCCCAGCCTTACTATTGGTGTGCTATTTGGAGCGGCCGCGTACGCGCTCTTTATGTACTTCGCTGGAAGCAAAATCAGCCTGGCCGTAAACGGCGCTAAAGAAATCCAGAAGCAAGACAATCCGCGCCTTTGGCGTATCGTTGAAAACTTGGCCATTACCGAAGGCCTACCAATGCCCAGAGTGTTCATCATGGATGATCCGGCTCCAAATGCTTTCGCAACAGGGCGCAATCCAAAAAATGCCGCTGTCTGCGCGACTAGCGGAATCCTTGAGATTATGAATGATACTGAGCTGGAGGGAGTCTTTGCCCATGAAATGGGCCATGTTAAAAACTACGACATCCGTGTTTCGATGATAGCGGCCGCGCTTGCTATTGTTGTGTCGTTTATTGCTGACATGCTGCTGCACATGACCTGGTTCCGAAATTCTGATGAGGAAGACAGCAGCCCGCTAACCATCGTTTTTGCCATCGTGGGCGCTATACTGGCCCCGTTCATTGCGACATTGATACAGCTGGCTATTACCCGCCGTCGGGAATTTTTGGCTGATGCCACCGGCGCTCTAGCGACACGCTATCCGGAAGGCCTGGCCAGTGCGCTCGAGAAGATTGCTGCTTACGGTAGCGCGACACGTAAGCAAAATACTGCTACAGCGCACTTGTTTTTCGCGAATCCGCTCCGGGGCAAGGGCCTCATGAATCTGTTTAGTACCCACCCGCCCGTCGAAGAGCGTATTCGGCGCTTGCGTGAAATGGGTTCGCACGCCTAAAATATCTAGCAGTTATGGCTACATCAAAACTACCCGCAAACCTCAATATTCGAACAAAAAATCAGCCGAAGGCTGTAAAAAAGCGCTCTTCGAAAGCGGTCACAAAAAAAATATCCCCCGCACCAAAGTCTGGTGCAGCTAAGCAGAAGCTGGTAAATATAGAAGCCACGAAGGGAACGCAGAGACGCTTACCCCCGGCCTGGAAGATAGCTCGAGACAGTGTGCAGCTATTGTGGCGCAACCGTTGGTTGTTTTTAGGGATAGCTACGGTGTATGCCTTGGTCAATTTGCTTCTTCTCGGCGGCGTGCGGGTGGCTACTGACCTGGCACCAGTGAGAGATGTACTCAATGAAGGGAATTCCGCTGGAGTCGGCCGCGTAGGAACTGGGCTTGCTCTGTACGCTTTAATAGTTGCCGATGCAAACAGTAAAGTTGGCGATGTACTTGGAGCGTACCAATTCTTCTCGCTTATCATCACCAGCCTGGCGGTTATATGGGCCTTGCGGCAGGTCATGGTAAGTGGGGTAGGCTTGCGTATACGCGATGCATTCTATAAGGGTATGTATCCGCTTATTCCGGCTGTTCTGATACTGCTCCTGATCATTGCACAGCTTGTGCCACTCGCGATCGGTGCGTCGATATATGCGCTACTCATTTCAAATGAGATCGTTATAGGCCTACTTGAAAAAATACTTTGGACTATCCCTCTATTCATTGGACTCGGTATTAGTATGTTCTGGCTTACTTCTTCGGTTATTGCCGCGTATATAGTAACTTTACCAGACATGACACCTATGAAAGCACTGCGTTCGGCTCGTAATCTCGTGCGCTACCGGCGCTGGGCTGTAATCCGCAAGCTGGTATTTCTTCCGGCTGCGCTACTACTTATCTCGGCAGTCATTATGTTGCC
>JAQGGU010000016.1 GCA_028289265.1 Candidatus Saccharimonadota bacterium
CTTTTTTTCTACTTTAGTAGGGTCATACGTATGGACCTTTTCTTTAACTATAAAATCTTTGAGGTCATTCTTGTCCTTAGCTGAAAAGTTACCAAAAATCCAGTCGCCGAATAAGTGAAGATGCGCCGATGGGAAGAGCGAGCCTCCGCTTGCCGATGCACCATCCTTACGCTCCTGCATCCATTTGTCTTTAAAATTTACGATGGGCTTACCAGGTTCCAAAATTCCGGCGTAGTCGCTGTATTTAACGTAACCATCCTTTAAGGTTGCGTACTGCTCAAAATCGAACGTCAGATTCATGAAGCTTGCCTGGGTGCGAGCGTGCACGCGAGGATCTTTAGCGTTCGAGACATCATAGAGCAACTCTATATTGCCTTCATCTGCCTCCAGCGTCTGAGCGACTTGACGAGTAGACAATGAGTTTTCAACTGCGTCCTCGAATACACTATCCGGCGTAGTCCGCATGGAAGCGTATGCAAAGATTGCCCCTCCCGCTATAAGTAAGAGGCCGGCGAACAGGGCTCCAGCCAGTAGCATGCGCTTGCCTGATTTCTTAGGCTGTCCATACGATGGCTGCTGATCTTGGTAACTCTGGTATGAATTGGATATAGGCTGCTGTGGGTACGAAGGAGCATTGTAATTCTGCGGCTGTTGGCCCGTCACGTCTGCGGCACCAGTTTGTGGCGCGGGTAAATTTGGTTGCTGAGGTATGTATTGCTGCGCGAAGGACCCTGGATTTGGTACAGGTGCAGGCTGCTGGGTAGGACGTGGCGGTCCGTAGCTCGAAGGCGCAGGCTGATTCTGAGGGAAACTTTGCCCGGAAACATTATTCGGCGCGGAAGGCGTGAACGACGTATTTGGCTGAGATAGTGGACTGGGTTGGTACGGCTGAGGCTGCTGGTTTGGCTGTGGGTTCTGAGGCGTTTGATCTTGAGGGAGCATTATAATTCTTTCGCTTTATAAATATATAACCTCAGTATATAACACCGCCAGTCTAGTCATTAACTAATCCTGTCGTCGGGAGCAATCTTTTCCTATTATTTGCGACCGCGGCCGCAACTCAAGTAAATAAAGACAACTTATGACGCTTATGATATAAAATGAAAGCATGAGCATTAAGCGTTGGTTTGTGCCGCACCGCGCCAATAATTACCATCCACATCTGTTACGCCCCTTGGGTCTTGTCATCGTGGTGGCAACCTTACTGGTTATCAACATTATGCAAAACGTCATGGCTGCAAATGCATGGCATGTACTTGGCGTAGCAACCAATGTTAATGACAGTGATATCATCGCCCTTTCCAATCAGGAGCGTATCAATAATGGCCTCCCCGTACTTGGCTACAACCCGCAACTAGCAGCTGCGGCGGAGGCTAAGGCCCGCGATATGTTCGCTAAAGATTATTGGGCACATAACGCTCCTGACGGCACCCCGCCATGGGCTTTTATCACCGCCGCTGGCTATGCTTACGTAACGGCAGGTGAAAACCTCGCCAAAGATTTTGACACCTCCACGGCCGTCGTAGCAGGCTGGATGAACAGCGCGGGGCATCGCGCCAACATATTGAACAGCGCGTTTAAGGAAACTGGCGTTGCTGCCATAAACGGTACCTTGCAGGGTTCAGCTACTACCCTAGTCGTAGCCATGTATGCCGCTCCGAAAACAGTAGTTACCGCGCCACCACCGGCACCCGCAGCCCCGACTGCCACTAAGCCAATACCGGCACAAACTGAACCAGCCGCTACTGCTGCGCCGAGTACACCTGCCGAACCAGTCCCTACGCCACCAGCCGATCAACCTGCACCCGCACCAGCAACTGCTGTCACACGAGTAAACTCTTCCGTCCAGCTCAACACCACGGCAGCCCCGGAAGAGATAGATACTGAAGCGATTGCTTTTCGCGAACAACGCAATTGGGCTCAAAACGCCACGCTCTTCGTACTCACTACCCTATTTTTGGTAACCATCCTCAAGCATACCGTAGTGTGGCGGACACATAAGAAAGGCATGCGACACGTATGGCTACGAGCCCACCCTGCCGCCCAGTATGCCCTGCTATTGGTTGCCATAGCCGCCAACCTCATGAGCGGACTGGGAGTAGTGAAGTGAAAGCCGTAGAGAAAGAATCGCTATGGCATCACACGGTTTTTAGCAGCCTGCTCGCACTGCTGCTCATAGGTATCATCCTTATTCGCCGAGATACGCCGACACTCTTCTTTGTCGTAATTGTAGGCATGTATATCATCGGCAATACATACATCCACTACCGCCGCAAAGACTTCAAAAGCGAAACAGTATATGAATATGTGCTGGTAGCCGCCGCAGTACTAATCGTGCTGTGGAGCAGTCTGTAAAACTTACTCAAAAATAAAATACTGACCTTTCGAGCAGTATTTCGTTAAGAGTGTTACTCTCCTTTCATTATTTAGTTGTTTGTCTGCGAGAAGCTAGTCTAAGGCTGACCGTCCACGTGATAAGCACATAATCTTTTTGAACATTCCAGGTTACATTAGCGAGCACGTGGTCGAACCAATTCTTACGCCACTAGCCCGAGCAAACTTTCCACCGGATTATATCCCTCACACCAACCAACTCTGCTTATTATTTTTTGGGTATCTCTTCCCTATTCGCAGCCAGTCGCTCGGCTGATGTATCAAAATGGAGCTATCATAGAGATAGTCATGGAGGTGGACATGCAAGACTATCTATTCAATCAGAACGTATTGATCGGGCTCAGTATCCTTACGACTGTGCTATGCCAGCTCTACTTGCAAACCATACTAAAAACATCACGCAGTTCCTTCAAAAAATTACCGCAAGCCACAGGGCTCGTACTAGCCGCTGTCGCCCTGTTTATTATCGAACTCGTCAGCGTAGCTGTTATTTTTTCGTTGGATAACATCCCAGCTTCCGGCTATTACCTTCTTTTTATTTTCGATGCGCTGCTCGTACTGACTGTTTTTTACTGGCGTACTAGCACCACATCCCGGGTTCTAGGAATTAGTAGCTCAATCTGCACTCTCCTCCTTATGGGAGCAAGCGTTAACAATTTTTATCAGTACTATCCGAATCTCGGGTTTTTGTTTGCCAACAAGCATGCTTTTTATACGCAGAACCGGCCGATTATTAACGTAAGTAATCCACGTAATTTTAACGCACCGACTTCTCTGGAGAGCAGATTGCATCCCAAGCTTGCATATAAAGGCAGCCTTTACAGCACGCAAATTCCAGGGATTACCTCGGGCTTCAAGGCTCGGGATGCACTGTTATATCTGCCACCAGCATACGACGCTCAGTCAGTCACTTTCCCAGTCATCATTCTATTAACGGGAGTACCAGGCTCGCCAGGAGATTGGCTGCACGGCGAGCATTTTGAGCAAACCATGGACAGCTTTGCGGCGCGCCACCAAGGCATATCTCCAGTAGTGGTCATTCCCGATCATAATGGCACCTTTAACAACGACACGGAATGTGTTAATAGCAATCGCGGCAATGTGGAAACTTACTTGACAACTGATGTCCCGACTTACCTAAAGTCTCATTTTCATGTTTCTCAGTCCCAAGCCAATTGGGCAATCGGCGGCTTGAGCGAAGGAGGCATGTGCGCCGCCATGCTTACACTCCGCCATCAGAATATTTATCAGCATTTTCTGGATATGAGCGGCGATCCGGCACCATTCCTTAGGAATTCGGTGCAATCATCACAAATCCTATTCCATAATTCATACCAGGACCAACAGGAGCACAATATTAACTGGCTATTACAAAATAAGCCGATCGAGCCGGGTATTACCGGACAGTTTATCATTGGAAATAATGACAACAGTAGCTTGATAGATAAAATGCGGCGTTCGTACTCTCTGGCCCGCAGCAAGGGCATGGCAGTATCCTTTGAGCGCATACCCTACCAAGGCCACAACGCCAAAGCCTGGGGGCTTGCTTACCAAGAGGCACTGCCTAAACTTTCGTACTTCATTGGAGCCACAAACTGTGAATCTTTCTGTCCCAAATAACGTAGGCCACCGAGCCAAAAACATCTTCTGGCGAAAGTTAGTGCCGCACCTCCGTAATTATGTAACGTGGGACAATTGGCAGATGTTCTACGTCCTCACGAGCATTAGCTGGCTTTTAGGACCAAGTCTCAATCGCCATCTCTCTACAGCCACATCTTTCATTAGCACCTACGAGGAACTCGGCAACCCGTGGTCATTGATGTTCAGAAGCTTCGACCTTATCGCTGCGCTTGCACTACTCAGTGCATTGTATGTGGCAGCTCAACACAAACATAGCACCATTCCCCATCTCAAGGCTACCATCATTCTTCTAAGCATATTTGCTATCGGCTCCGCCTTAGACATATTACTGCCTTCGGGGTGCCATGGGTTGCCTATTGAATGCATCGTACCTGACAGCCTCTCACACGACCTTCACTTTTTTGAGTCAATGATTACCGCGGCAGCACTATTTCTCGCGAATGTCATGTGGGCAATCCGCAAAGACATATGGTCGAGGGTCGTTTTGTTGACACAGATAATTTTGATTACCATGCTCATAATCAACCAGGATTCGCCGCACACCGAAATCACAGTCATGCAATTTGCATACCAAGTAATAGTGATACTTTGGATAGCAAGCAAAGTTCCAGCGCTTGCAGAAACACATAAACCAAAAAGGCCGCCACTGCGCATACCCACTATTATTACCGTGATAGGTGTCTGGGTCTTTTTAAGCGGCTTTATCTCAATCATTAATGCCGTTTTTCATATCGAAGAATTCAGCGAGTTAAGCTCTGCTTACTTCGGTGACAATACCGCGTGGCTCAGTCAACAGAGCGTCGCCGTCGGCATCGTCCTTATGTACGTCAGCCGACACTTATGGCGGGGTGAATATCGGGCCTGGCAGATCACTTCTACGCTACTTTGGATAGAAGCCATTAAGTACGCGGTCGTCACTCCAAATTTCTACTTAGTCCTCCTATACGGATCAACTGCTACTCTGCTTCTTCGTTTTCGAAGCTCTTTCAGCCGGTTTACCGGCAGCGAGAAACTAGCTGAGCGATTGAAGAAGCTGGGAATAGTCGCACTAGCAGCATTGATAGCTTTAATACTCGGTATAATTTTACTGCGCTTGAAACACCACCCGGACTTTGGCAGACTAAGGTTTAATTTTGTCCAGTTTACGAGAAGCCTGTTACTCGTAAGGCTTACTCACTTCGGGCCATTGCCAAGACGTTTAGTCGGGCAAGTGCTCAATATTGCGGGCATTGTTCTGTTAACCACTGGTCTCATATCGTTATTTAAACCGAAGCGGCCACTTATACCTGCCGCGTCCTTACGCGAAAGACAGAAGGTGCTCACCCACATATATTCCTACGCTTCTTCGAGTGAGGACTATTTTAAATATTGGCCCACTCCCAAACTGTACTGGTGGGATAAAACGAAAAATGTCGTGATAGTCTACCGTGTAATTGAAAACGTGGCGTTTGCTCTTGCCGACCCTGTGGCTCCCAGTCGTAGTCTGAAGGAGAAAGCTATGCAGGATTTTCTAGTGTACTGTCGGCGACATGGCTGGTTAAGCTGCTTTTTGATGGTTAATGAAACGCAAAAAAGCGCCTACGCAACAAACGGCTACAAACTCCTACGAATTGGTGCAAGCGCTGTTGTTGATACTATGTCTTTCGAATCGCACACTAGTAGAAATAAGTGGTGGCGATGGATCCGCAATAAAGGTATCAGACAAAACTGGTCCTACCACCTAGCATCGCCCCCACACAGCCCTGCCTTACTTAAAGAGCTAGTGCAAGTATCCGACCAATGGCTCAAACATGGCGGTCACGTCGAGCGTGGCTTCGCACTCGGATATTTTGATCCGGAGTATCTCCAGCAATGCCGGCTGCACTTACTGAGAGACCAAAGCAAAGTCATAGCATTTGCAAATGAGCTGCCATCATTCAATCTGCCTACGACAACTATTGACCTTATGAGATATAAGCCCGGTGCCACCCACGCGATGTCTGTACTGCTTTATCACACGATCTTACAGCTGAGTCGTGAAGGGCAAAAATTAAAATTTGACCTAGGATTTGTACCGCTGGCTTCTCCGTCAGGAAAAACAGAGCGCTTCATAAAACAGATCGGGCAAAT
Source organism: Candidatus Saccharimonadota bacterium (assembly GCA_028289265.1). GTDB lineage: Bacteria > Patescibacteriota > Saccharimonadia > Saccharimonadales > UBA4665 > UBA4665. The sequence continues at coordinate 6,145 of JAQGGU010000016.1, forward strand.
GCTGATTCGTGAGGCCATATCAGCCAAGGGACTTGAACAGTTCAAAAATAAATTTGATCCTGCATGGGAGAACAACTACATTGCTTTCGACGGCGACTGGGTAGATGTTATCCGCATCAGCCGCTGGCTTGAAAGCCTTCTCAGGCCGTAATCTTGCATAACTTATGCCTAGGCATAAAGCATCGCCCTAAGTCTGGCTAGTTTACCCTATTAGCGGTTTACCGTGCTCATGTCCGGATAGCGATTACCGGCAGCGGCACCCTTTGGCGCCGCTTCGTCTATACGCCTAAGATCACTCTCAGTTAGCTCAACTTCGGTTGCCTTGATGTTTTCTTCGAGATATTTGATATGTTTGGTACCTGGTATTGGAACGATATCGTCTCCTTGCGAAAGCACCCACGCCAAAGCAAGCTGCGAAGGCGTGCAGCCTTTTTCTTTAGCTATTTCCGTGACACGCTCTACGAGCTCAAGGTTCTTATAAAAGTTCTCGCCCTGAAAACGTGGATTATTGCGGCGGAAATCACCTTCAGGTATATCTTCTGGCTTTTTGAACTGCCCCGTAAGAAATCCGCGGCCAAGAGGGCTATAGGCCACAAAACCTATGCCGAGCTCGCGGACGGTAGCCAGGATTTCCTCTTCCGGATCACGTGTCCACAGACTATATTCGGTCTGCACGGCCGTAATAGGATGGACGTCATGCGCGCGTCGAATAGTTTCGGGCGCCGCTTCGCTAATTCCTAAGTATCGTACCTTACCCTCTTTCACAAGCTCCGCCATTGCTTCCCAGGTCTCTTCAATTGGAACGGTCGTATCAACACGGTGCTGGTAATAGAGGTCTATATGGTCGACGCCTAGCCGCCTCAGACTATCCTCGCAAGCCTTTTTCACGTATTCAGGCTTACCATTAACACCCAAGAAGGAGCCGTCTTCACCGCGCACATTGCCAAACTTTGTTGCCAGCACGACCTTGTCTCGTCTGTCCTTTATTGCCTTGCCTACCAATTGTTCGTTTGTGAACGGGCCATACATATCAGCCGTATCAAGAAAATAACACCCGAGCTCGATGGCACGGTGAATCGTTTCGATTGCCTCTTGCTCATTAGCCGTGCCATAAAACTCGCTCATTCCCATACATCCAAGTCCGAGCTCGGACACAGTCAAATCGCCTAATTTTCGCTCTTTCATACCGCCCTCCTTTTACCTCCAGTTTATCCCGTAGTGCTTTCACGACCTGTAAGTTAGTTCACAGGCATATATGCTGGCAACGCAAACAGTTCTTGCCATGTGCTACTATTTGGATATGGCGCATATTCACGCTAAACCCGGGCAGCACGATTTTACGGCCAGCGCTTTCATCGTCCGGCTTGATACACCCAAGCCATCCCTCATGCTTCATATGCACAAAAAGCTACACAAGTATTTGCAGTTTGGCGGGCACGTCGAGCTACATGAAACTCCATGGCAGGCGGTTACACACGAAATAGCCGAAGAATCAGGCTACGACATTACACAGCTTAAACTATTACAACCCCAGGTTCGGCTCAAAAAGCTTACGGATGCCGTACTACACCCTCAGCCCATATACTTACAGACACATCAGTTTGCCGACACCGACCACTACCACACCGACGTAGCTTTTGCGTTTGTCACCAGCGAAGAACCCTCAGGAAGCATACATGCCGGCGAATCTGCAGACATCCGCTTGTTTACACTTGATGAGCTAAAAGCCATGCCAGTCGGGCAGATTGCAGAAAATGTCAGAGACACTGGTATCTTCGTTCTGGAAGAATGTCTCGAACACTGGCAAGTGGTGCAATAAGAAGACAGGTTTTATTTTTGCTGCTCTTGTCTTCGTCTTATGAGAATATATCCCGTACACGCTAGATTACAAATTCTCTTCTGGCGTCGCCGGAGGTATACTAATGATATGCATGGAAAAAAGTTATATCGTAGTCGAACTGATCGAATGCTCACCGGCCTATGCGGCGGTATTGCGAAATACCTCAATATAGACTCTACGCTCGTGCGGCTCGGTTTCGTCATTCTGGAGTTCGCAACAGCAGGGTTGCTTATCATTGGCTATTTTGTCGCTGCTATTATCGTGCCAAAAGAGCCCGAGGCTGGCGCATCACAAGACTCTTCGCCTAAGGTCTAGGCCTTTTTATTCTTTTGCCGGCCTAGTAACTTTTTTACGGCAAACTGAGGGTTTTCCCGGATAAACCAGTTAATAAAAGCATCAAAGGGATCCCGTACTTCGTATTTCAAATATACATATCCAATAACAGAGGCGGTTCCCGACCCGATCCCATCAATTATAAGATCCCACATAGTGTCACGCAGGCCGCTCCTTTGCATATTGAGCCCAAAAAGCTGGTCCATCGCAAACTCAAATATTTCCCAGATAGCACCTATGGCCATTCCAAATGAAAATGCAAAGACACTGATCAAGAAAGGACTGGCTTCTATCTTGTGCCGAAGATAGAGCAAGTACAGCGCAAGGAAACCCACGAAACCAAAAGCGAAGGCTGAGCCGGCGTGCAATACCACATCCCACCACCAGAATTTTTCATAATAACCACCTACCTCACCCAAAAACAGCGAGGCATATAGAAATAACGTAATCACGAACTGAAATTGCAGCGGTAGCTTCACCTGTACCTGGCTTGCCAGTAGCTGAGGTAAATACGACAAGACTAGTGCACCGCCGGCCGCGAATAGTACCGACCAACGACCGTTAAATACGGCAAAAACTCCAACTGCAAAGAGAGCCCACCGAATAAAGAGCGTAATGTTGTGCGTAACCCGTTCAGCGATAGTAAGTTGAGGCGAGGCCATATTTACTGTAATAGTAACATATAAATAACATAAGCATGCTAGAAATAACATCGGTACTATTCGATAAAACCGCCTCTTGTACGGTATAATTTATTATGATGAAATTATTTAACAAAACTCCATTTTTATTTGCTCGCCGTTACAAACTTTTTACTGCCGCTCTTATAGCTACTATTGCGGCTCTCGCACTCGATATTGGAGGTAGAGACACTGCCGCCCACTGGGTTCTAGCCATTACCGCGTTATTCGTAGCTGTACCGCTGATGCGAGGCATGTGGGAAGATTTTCGGGGCGGTGCCTATGGCATCGACATTCTAGCGCTGACAGCCATAGTGACTTCCGTGATACTGAAGGAATACTGGGCAGCGATAGTTGTCGTGCTCATGCTCACCGGCGGTGAAGCTCTTGAAGATTATGCCGAGCACCGCTCCAAAGCTGAACTGGATGCGCTTTTGACGCGCGCGCCCCAGATTGCCCACGTCATTCGCGGAAAAAAAGTACTCGACGTACCGGTAACTCAGATAAAGGTAGGCGACCGCATCATCATCAAACCGGGAGAAACCGTACCGGTTGATGCCAGCATCATTGAGGGAAGCGGTAGCTTTGATCAATCCAGCCTGACTGGTGAAAGTATGCCCGAGCCTAAAGAGGCTGGGGATACCCTGCTCAGCGGCTCTATCAGTATCGATGGCGCCATCACCGCGAAAGCCACACAGACAGCCGCGCACAGCCAGTATCAGCAAATCATCAAATTGGTAAAATCAGCAGCCAACAGTCAAGCGCCCTTCGTTCGCTTGGCCGACCGTTACAGTGTTCCGTTTACTATCTTTGCCTTTGCGCTAGCCGGAGTGGTATGGGTAATCAGTGGTGACCCAATCCGCTTCCTTGAAGTCATCATCGTCGCGACACCCTGCCCACTAATATTAGCCGCTCCGATCGCTATCATCAGCGGCATGAGCCGTTCGGCCAAACAAGGCATTATCGTACGCACTGGATCCGCCCTTGAACGACTCGCTGAAGTAAAGACCATCGCTTTCGACAAGACTGGAACTCTCACAAAAGGCAAGCCGGTCGTTGCCGGAATTCTTACGTATGGCAACCATACAAAGAGCGAGGTACTTTCATATGCGGCAGCCATAGAATCCTCGTCTACGCATGTGCTCGCTAGCGCTATCAATGAAGCAGCGTTATCGGCGCGGGCAAAAGTGCCCAAGGCGCGTCACGTCCGTGAGACCAGCGGGCACGGCTTATCCGCTGTTATCAGCGGTAAGAAGATTCTGGTAGGCCGTCTGACATTGCTGAAAAAACATGGCATAGAACTTCCAAAAAGCTTCGCAGACACCAGCATAAAACAAACAGTTACGTATGTAGCTATCGACGGACAACTCGCAGGCGCCATCACCTTCACCGATGAAATCCGTCCAGAAAGTGCTGCGACTTTGTCAAAGCTCAAAGCCCTTGGCATACACAACTTCCTCATGATCACTGGCGATAACAAAACTACTGCCGCAGTCGTTGCAAAAAAACTAGGTATCAAAGAAGTAATGTCCGACGCCTTGCCGGCCGACAAATTACGCGCCATAGAATCTATCAAAAACCGTCCGGTCGCTTTTGTGGGCGATGGCGTCAATGACGCCCCAGTTCTCACCGCCGCCGACGTTGGTATCGCGCTCGGCGCCCGGGGCTCAACTGCCGCCAGCGAATCAGCCGACCTGATTGTCATGCAAGATAATATCGGCCATGTTGCTACAGCTACTGCCATCGCCCGTCGCACCTTCAAGATTGCCAGACAAAGTATATTCGTCGGTATCGGCCTCAGTGTAGTCCTCATGCTTATCTTCTCAACTGGAAAATTCACACCCATCTACGGTGCAGCCATTCAGGAACTTGTCGACGTTGTTGTTATCTTCAATGCCTTGCGAGCCCACTCTGCCGGGAAGATTTAGCGGTTTCAGGAGAAAAATACGAGTGCGCTGGCTACCAGTAGTGGCACCAGCAAATTATCGAGACCGCGTATGGATATGTTTTCAAAAACCGTGGCGGCTCCAGCGACACCGACTATAGCTACAGGGTGCATAGGTGTTGGCAGCATTGTATTGTAGACCAGCAGTATCACCAGTGAGACAAACAAAAACATACCTGAGCCCGCGATACTTTTGCGATGGCCCAGTATCACATAGCAATTCGACCGCCCCCACCATTTACCGGCGATCGCCGCAAAGCCATCCGCCAAACTCATATGCAGCAGCGCAGCAGTGTAAACGGCCGGCTCGCGCGTGATAAATGCCAATATGCCTACGGCCAGCGCGAAGCACACCTCTCCCCATGTAGGACGCTCAACAGCGTGGATAGCTTTGAAAATCCCAAAATACTGGGACACCATTACGACGACCACAAAAGCTGCGCTAAGCAGAATAATCTCATTCCATTCCAAGAAGTACGGCCAGAACGCAGCGAAAGTACCAACGGTGATGTGTATAAACTTGCGGCTTAGTTCATCATGCGGCTTTTTAATACGCCACCACGCCTCAGAAATAATCAGTAGGGTGAAGATGACTAGAATAGTAGCTATAAGCTTCATGGCATAGCTTATTGTACGCTATTTTTCAGCCGGTTGTTCGGCGGGTAAGGTTTTCCAAAGCTGTCGAAAAAGTAGGCGCTGCATCGCGGCAGCTCCGTTATCTTCGATCACCACCCCATACGGCGTGTCATCACTCGCAATAGAAATTGTCGCCACTTTAGATCCGTATATAAGGGTATAGCTTGATACGCCGCCTTGGGGCGGATTAGGAAGCCATTTACGCTCAGATTTTGGCGTTTCGCCACCGCCCTCACCGACAGCGATTACTTTGACTTTGATACCTTCGGCAATACGCCTATCCGTAAATTGTGGATACTTGCGGTATAAATACTGGCGCACTTTTTGCGAAGAGTAAGCATAATACTGCGGTTTATCCATCATGCGGCATGTCTGCAAGACATCCTTCAAGATAGTAGTAACTCCAACGTCACCTTCGTAATATCGCACCAGCGGCTTACCCTGTTCGCCTGCTTTTCGTGCCAATACGCTAGGCACAACTTCTTTTGCCAAGTTGGAGGCATCTGCCAGATCACGGCGTTTGTCGCGAATAATGTCATAAATCTTCTCGGGAGATTCAGCGGTATATTGCTCACGCTGGCCATTCTGCTTCACGCTCACCAGCCCGAATTCAACGAGATTCTTGAGCGCTTCATATGTGGTGCCCCTGTTAATTCCTGTAACAGCCGCGATTTTACGAATAGAAGTCGATTCCATATCGAGGAGGGCAGCATACGTGACTGCTTCAGTGCGTGGCACCTCAATACTTTGTAATAGTGACACTATATTGCTTATGTCATTGCTCATAAGCCAGCATTTTATCTGTTATATATAATTTTGTCAATTATTTGTTGCCAAAAATCATTGATTAAACTGATATATGTGATACCATAAAGTTCAGATTTAGACAAGTTTCTGGCAGGACAAACAATTATGGAACAATCCCCTGACAATCATGTGTTTACTTTCATCGGCGGCGGCACGACAGGTGAGACTGCTGCCGGCTTTCTTAATGCTGTTGAGGCCAACCTCGTCCCTGGCGTAAAAAATGCAGAGGTCATTACCGTCGTGAGCTCAGGCGACAGCGGAAAACGCACCGGCGATTTACGTAAGCATTATCGTATTCATGCTGTCGGAGATTTCCGCCGTAGTATTTCGGCCTTAAGCGACAACTCGTATGCCGCGCCCCTGTTCGAAAGCCGCTTTGATGAAAACGCAACTGCAGATGACGTAGCCGCAGCAGGTGAACGGCTATTAGCCGCCATTTCATATAGTGACACTTCCGTATCCGAAGGCCGAGGCAAGGAGATTATTGACCAAGCCGTGTCGCTTAGCCAGGACGTCATCGAGCGCGACAATAAGAGGCTTAAAGGTCTTTCTATAGGCCACATGGTAGTCGCGTCGCTCATGATCGAACACCGCCTCCGCGGCAATGGGAATAATGTCCAAACCGCACTCGATGAAGCTTCAGCATTCATGGGTGCCCGTGGACGCGTCGTTGCCGATTCACTTGTACCGTACGACCTGGAGATGCGCGATGGCCCCATACGCCTATTAGGCGAAGCTGTCATCGACCAGCACGTTATCGAGAACCCGGATGACGTCGATGTATGGGCCACTCCTGCTGAACCCTTTTCAAACGTTCCAGCCAACCCGGCAGCACTGGAGGCGGTACAAAAAGCATCCCGTGTCATCATCGGCCCAGGCAGTATCTACACATCGGACATCCCACCCCTGCTCGTCGAGGGCATGGCGGAAACAATGGCGGAGGCGGAAGCCGAAGGAAAACCGCTTACAATTGTCGCAAATCTCGTCACCCAAGAGACTGAAACAAAAGGTTGGACCGGTACGCGCTACATTACCGAAATCGAGAAATATGCTGGCCGCAAATGCACCCGCGTGGTATTCAACAAAAACACAGCATGCTTGCCAGAGGGGGAAGCAGTCAGCTTCAACCGCGAGGAGCTAGAACGAATGGGGAATTACGAAGTTATCCCTACCGATCTCGTAGATGATTCCGCCTTGGAGACAGATCCTAACGACCCCCCATCAAACAGGCCAAAAGTCAGACATAACATGGCCGCCGCAGCCGTAGCTGCCCTAGCCGTTGAATACCAGCAAGAACTTGTCGCGGCATAGTCTACCAATCTCCGCTGGCACCGCCTCCGCCGAAGCTACCACCTCCGAAGCCACCGAATCCCCCGGAACCGCCACCGCCACCTAGGTGCGTGCCACCGGCCCACCAGCTTGGGGCCAAGCCCTCCGAGGCGCGCCTCTGATAATTGGATGAGACGACCCTGTCAAATAACAATCCAACCAGCACCAGGGCAATAATACTTATAAGCCCGAGGAATAAAAAGCCGACAAATAAAGCGATCACAATACCCGCAATACCACCGAGCACCCCACCCGCCCACCAACTTTTGGTCCGGGCCAGAATCGAGGCAAGCCAACTCGGCAATACCAGTAATGCTATGAAAATAAATTCCCACGGAAAAGTAGGAGATTTCTTTTGCGGCTGGGTTTGCAGTGTTGGATCTACTTCGTTATGGATGGCTTTAGTGATGCCTTCCAGGCCTAATTTTATCCCCTCAAAATACTTACCCTCCCTAAACTGGGGTGCCATACGGTCGCGAATAATCTGACCGGAGCGGATATCTGTCAATGCGCCTTCCAGGCCATAACCGACTTCTATGCGTACACGCCGGTCATCTTTGACCACAAGTAGTAGCACACCATTGTTTCGCTCCTTACTGCCGATTCCCCATTGGCGGGCAGCATCAATCGAGTAGTCCTCAAGTGCCTCGCCTTCAAGGCTTGGTATCATTAGCACCCCTATCTGATTGCCGGAATGCTGCCGCTCGTTCGCTATGATACTCGCCAGCTCAGCCTTTTGCTCGGCGGTAAGTGTGTTTGTCTGGTCTACTATCGGCACATCTGAGGGTGGCGTAGGTACGTCAAGAGCAAACACACCCAGTGGTGTTACCATCAGAACTATCAATGCCAGCAAAAACAGCCTGAAGAAGCGCAGAATACTCGCGCCCATCGTATTACTGCCCGAAATCTACCGTTGGCGCGTTTTCGGAACCTTCATCGGCCTGGAAATACGGGAACGCATCAAAGCCAAATATACCGGCTGTGATGTTAGTAGGAAAGCGCTTTATTCGAGCGTTGTAATCGTTCAGAACTTCATTGTAATCCCGTCGGGAAACGGCGATACGGTTCTCTGTACCCTCCAGCTGTACTTGCAGGTCACGAAACCCAGCTGTCGCTGTTAGCTGCGGGTAATTCTCAGTTACTGCCAACAAACGGCCTAGCGCCTGGCTCAGTTCGCCTTGTGACTGCTGATACTGTTGGAGCTGTTGGGGCGTAGCCGTACTTGGGTCGATGTTGATGCTTGTCGCTTTAGCACGGGCATTGGTAACATCAGTCAGCGTCTTCTGTTCGAAGTTCGCCGCGCCCTTCACTGTATTTACAAGGTTCGGTACGAGATCCGCGCGACGCTGATACTGCGTCTGAACGTTCGCAAACGTCTTACGCACATCCTCACGCTTACTGACGAGCCCGTTATAGCTGCCGGTAATTATGAGTACGACCAACAAGAGTGCCCCTAAAATAACTCCCGGAACTAACCACTTTCGACTCATACTACCCTCCTGTATTGGCAATTTTTTATATGTAGTAAGTATAGCATTACCCCAGGGGTGGTAAATAATGGTCTCCTACTTAGGCAACTGCAGGCTCGACAACCTCGTGCGTCGTATCACGAAGCGGTGCTTCGCGGAGGAACAATGAGACCATAAACGCAGCCAGGGCAATAGGGATTGCGAGGAGGAACATATCGCGGAAGGAGTGGACATACGCCGCCAGCACTACTTGTTTTGCTTCTGGAGGCAGGTTGCTCACGCCACTACTGATGGCATTCGAGGACAGGTTTCCGCCACCCGGGAATGACTGGCTCAAATAATGCGTCAGACGAGAGATGAGGATATTACCAAATATAGCGCCACCCAGGCTCGTACCAATACTCCGGAAAAATACTACCGTCGATGTAGCCGTACCGAGCAATTCGCGTTTTGTTGAATTCTGTACCGCTAAAGTTGGAATCTGCATAAACATACCCAGTCCTGCACCGATAGTAAACATCCAAAGCGATAGCCAGATATGGCTGGTGGTAAGCGATAAGTGGCTAAAGAGCCATATTCCTATCGTCAGCACCATCGTTCCAATAATCGGAAATGTTTTGTAATGGCCGGTTTTGGTTGTTAGCTTTCCTGAGGTAATAGAGGCGCTGAGCATACCGACGATCAGCGGCAGCATGAGTAGCCCCGACTCGGTTGGCGTATTACCGCGCACCACCTGCTGATACTGAGGGATGTACAAAATGGCCGCGAACATCGCCATACCAGACAGCACCGATAGCAGTACCGACACTGAGAAAATGTCATTTCTAAAGAGGCCCAGTGGAATAATTGGTTCTTTGGCTACACGTTCCCGCCTTATAAAAAGGGCACCGAAGAAGAGTGAAGCAATACCAAGTCCGATAATCTCAGGTGAAGTCCAGGCGTATTCGAGACCGCCCCACACGGTCAGCAACAGAAAGCTCACGACAGAGACCGACATCAATGCTGCACCCATGTAATCAATCTTGTGTGGACTGCGGCGCACAGGCAAATGCATCTTAGTGATCACCGCCCACAGTGCCAAGGCGCCAAATGGAATGTTGATATAGAATATCCAATGCCAGCTCAAGTTGTCTGTGAATATTCCTCCCAGCAGAGGACCGGCTACGCTTGAAATCGCAAAGACGCCGCCGAAATATCCTTGATAACGGCCACGCTGCCGAGGCGGCACGACATCAGCGATTATGGCAAATACCAATGCCATCAACCCACCACCACCCAATCCTTGGATAGCGCGGAAAGCAATCAATTGTTCCATGCTCTGGCTTAGTCCACAGAGCACCGAGCCGATTAAAAATATTACGATAGATGAAATAAATATTTTCTTACGGCCGTACATGTCACCTAACTTCCCGTAAATAGGAGTGACAATAGCACTGGCGAGTAAATAAGAAGTCGCTACCCAGGAAAGTTTGTCGAGACCATGGAGGTCGGTTGCGATCGTGGGCAGGGCTGTGGCCACGATAGTCTGGTCAAGCGCTGACAAAAATAACGACAACATAAGTGCGGACATGACCACCATGATTTCAGCATGGCTACGCTCGCCCTCTACATGTGCATGCTGTACTTTATCGCTTGGTTTTTTTCTTAAGAACATGTCTCTCCTTTATTTTTAGATTGCATACTGGTTATTTGCCGGGTCATTTTTTCCTGTAGCTGCGTCATCGCTTCCACTTCTTCATCACTCAACGTCGCCGTAACATTCGCAAAGAATTTGTTTCGTTTTTCCTTCAGAGCCGCATATTTTTCCGTACCGGCAGGGGACAGGCTAAAATATTTTATACGTTTGTCCTGCGGTGCCGATTCCCGGATTATATAGCCCAGACCATCCAATCCATCAAGCAGCTGCGCGGCAGCACTGGGACTGAGATGCAGCACGGCGCCTAGTTCTCGCCCGGTAGCTGGACGTGGTAGCGAGCCGAGATGAAATAATAATCCCATTTGCATAAGTGAGATATTCTCCGGCTCGAGTACTTTAGCGAAATAGCTCTTCCATGCCCGAATCATCGTCTGAGTACTTAGGAATAAGCTTTCTACACGTTGTGTGCGCTCCATACTTCCCCTTTCTAGTAACCTTGCTAAATAGTTTAGTTGCTAAACTATTTAGTGTCAACCTAATTTTCATCGTACTTTTGCCACTCTGGCTTTATACTACTTATAAGCTATATGCATAGAAAATACACGATTATTATCGGCAAAACTGTAAAAAAACTCGCCAACTTGCGGGGCGGCGGTACTGCCCTGCCCGGCTTAGTCGTCGAAAAGATAGACCGTGGCTTTGTTGGTGAACTGCTAGCCGAACTACCTAAGGGCGTTATCGTCGTCAGCGGCACAAACGGCAAGACCACGACTACAAAAATAGTCAGCGAGCTACTTGGCGCAGCAGGGCTTAAAGTATTCACCAACAAGACTGGCAGTAACTTCGTGCGCGGTATCGCTTCAGCTATTTTGGGTGAGGTAGGTAAAAACGGCAAACTTCCCCACGACATCGCCGTCCTCGAGCTCGATGAAGCGCACGCCGTACAATTTATAAAAAACGCGCCGGTGCAGTATTCGCTTATCCTCAATGTCATGCGTGACCAGTTGGACCGATTCGGAGAGATAGACTACACGGCGGGCCTGCTGCAAAAAGTAGCCGCAGCCACACAAAAAACCGTCGTCTTAAACCGAGACGATCCACGCGTCAGCGCCCTTGCCACTTCGCTGGCGAATGGTGCTTCTGCCCAGTACTTCGGCGCCGACCCCACGCTACACGGCGTATTCGTAAACGATGACAAATTGCATCAATCCACTTCCGAACAACCGCTCCCTCCCACCGACCTGCGCCCTGCGCTTGTAGAGCTTGCTAGTTTCAATGAGCACACCGCGGTCTTCCACATGGACGATAAATTGTACGAGGTCCGCATGCAACTCAGCGGTGTCTACAATTTCCTAAATGCCGCCGGTGCTCTCGCCCTCTGCAAATCAGTACTAGGCACCGATATATCAAACGAGCAGCTCATTACAGCCCTCGGTACGATTCAACCAGCTTTTGGCCGTGGTGAAACATTGGTTATCAATGGCAACGAACTGGAATTGGTACTCGTGAAGAACCCAGCTGGCTTTCGCCTGGCGCTAGCATCCTTCAACCCCGCAGAGACGTCTGCAATGATAGCAATCAACGATATGTACGCCGATGGCCGTGATATGTCATGGCTCTGGGATGTCGATTTCAGTAGCCTAAAAGACGTCGGCGTTCAGGCAGTCACCGGAGTCCGTGCCTATGATATGGCGCTGCGGCTTAAGTACGACAATGTCGAAACCGTAAGTGTAGAACCGGACCTCAAGCTTGCTTTGGACGCCTTTCTGATGAGCGGAGTTCCGGGCAAAAAACGCATATTTTGCACCTATACCGCAATGCTAAAACTACGCCGGTTGCTTCGTAAATACACCAAATTGGAGATCATGGGATGACCGATTCAAAGACCCTCACTATTTTGCAACTATACCCGAATGAAATGAATATCTATGGCGACCGCGGCAACGTTCTAACGCTCGTACGCAGGGCGGAATTGCATGGATTCTCTCCTGAAGTTATATATCACGATCCAGGAAAACCTTTCCCGCAGAGCGTTGATTTGGTCGTTGGAGGCGGCGGGCAGGATTCGGGTCAGGACAAAGTCCAGAATGACCTACTGCGAATCAATGATGATCTCCACATGTTGGCCGACCATGAGATTCCAATGATAATGGTCTGTGGTATGTATCAGCTCTTTGGCCGTTTCTTCAAAACAGCGGACGGCAAAACCATCAAAGGAATTGCTATTTTTGACGCTGAGACACAAGCGGGTCCGACGCGCATGATAGGTAACGTCATCCTCGACACACCGTTCGGCGAAATTATCGGCTACGAAAATCATAGTGGCCAAACCTTCCTAGGAAAAACAGCACGGTCATTCGGTAAGGTGAAAAAAGGCGCCGGTAACAACGGTAAAGATGGCTATGAAGGCGCTATTTATAAAAACGTATATGGTACCTATCTCCACGGTTCCCTGCTCCCCAAAAATCCGGTATTTGCAGACGAGCTTATCAAGCAGGCAGCCATCCAAAGATACGGCAAATTCACCCCTGCACAGATAGACGACACCCTTGCCGAGATGGCACGGGACGTGGCACGCACACGGCCACGGTAGGCATACAATTTACCGGCATGCGTTCTCATGCGAACCGTTTCGCTCTACGCACGGAGCTTACTTGTCCGTCTCTAAGGATTCAAAAAAGACCATCACAGTGATGGTCTTTTTTGAATGGTCAGGGTGAGAGGACTTGAACCTCCGACCTCAGCGTCCCGAACGCTGCGCGCTACCAACTGCGCCACACCCTGTAAAACATCATTATTGTAGCAAACATAATGGAATAAGCTTTAGGACCAGGTTACTTTTTTTATAGCTAGAATCCCAGCTTAGGCTTTTAATAATGCAGGTTAACGGAGCACATACCATGGCCAGTACATCAGAAGAAAACCACAAAATTCACCCTGTTCGGATAATAATAGCTATCATCCTCGGAATAATTCTACTTACAATCGCTGCGGTGTTATATAACAAGAATCAAAAAGCCGACGCGCCCATCCAGCCAACTACAGAGACTCGTCCAAATAGCATACAAAACACTCCGCCAAACGGCTCCGTTACGCAAGATGGCGATGAAACCAGCGACACAACCCCAAGTTCGTCGGGAACTGGCAACAACACCCTTACTAACCCCGCACCAGGAACCCAATAGTACTTTTAAGCACCAACGATTAACGCTATGGCGGAAACGGCCATGAGTATGACCATGATTCGTACGATAAATTCATCGCCCTTATGGACGGCCATCCTTCCGCCGACATATCCGCCTGCGAATGTCGTAAAAATACCTACTGCTACGGCAGACCAAATAATCAAACCGGCCCCTATGACGCTCAATAATATGGTCGTATTGAGTATCAGCTGCGACCAGCGTTTAGTCAGGTTGGCTTCCAGCGCTGTCATACCCAGCATTCCCATCAACACAATGTTCACTAAACTACCAAGACCTCCACTAAATATTCCTTGTAATGCCAGCGCCACACTCAGCAAAACACCGCCCATGATACGTTTCCAAGCGGCTGGTTTGTGCGGGTGAATACCTACTTTTTTGAGAATAACCACAGGTATCATGAGGAGTAGTATGATGCCGAGAGCAATCCTATACGCCTCATTATCCAGTGCTTTTATGGCCAGCGGCGCCAATAAGCCAATGACAAATGCCAGCACCATGACCGGTATCACGCGTGCGCGCGACACGGTACCATGCACCTTTTTCATTCCAGTAAGAGAACCGACGGTAACGGCCAGGCCGTTGAACTTACCAGTTGATACAGATTGTGCCGGAGACATGCCCAGGAATATACCAAGCGGCGTCATGATAAAGCCCCCGCCTGCGCCTGCTATGCCGCTCAAAATAGACGTTACGAAACCAGCGGCACCGTATATAACCAAACCCCAGGAGTCCATTAAGCATCAGTGTAGCATGTGATGCGCATGAGACACCTAATGATTGCTTATGAGGCTTGGCCTTTTTGCCAGTCTACAGCGGTGAGGAACGGTGCGTATAGGTCATCCTCAGGCGCAATGATGAGGCTTTCGAGTTCTGCTGCGGTAGGGTCATTGTCCTGAAACTCTATGAAAGACAAGTCAGAAATAACGCAGAGCGGCGTTTGTTCCGAACCTTCACCCATCAAAAGTACGGCGGCTGCAGCCAGGCCGTTTGCTATATTTGATTTCTGAAATTGCATCGTCCGCCCAAATATATCATCGGTTCCGATGTAATCTTTCAGGGGCTTAAAGCCGCTAAAAGCAACTGCGATGCCCGTTGTCCCCCACTGCATCGGGCGAGTCGTCGAATCCGTGATGATTACGCCAAGGTTTTTCAGCTTATATTTTTCCTGCAAATGTTTTCGGATGCGGTTGGCACTTTCCTGTACGTCTTTCGGCCACAAAATGTAATGGTCATTAGCATTCGACTCGTCGATACCTGCCGTTGGGATCAGCATGTTCCGCGTGATAGTAAAGCTGACATTGTACCTGCTGGATGTACGTGGTAAATACCAGGACGATTCCTGGGCTATAAGCTCGTCCTTGTCCACGGCATCCATCGGTATTGCCCTGCCTTCGCAGAGAGATACTATCTTCGCGGCGATAGCGACCACAGTACCCTCCTCAAGCTGGG
>JAQGGU010000103.1 GCA_028289265.1 Candidatus Saccharimonadota bacterium
TAGCCCGGCAGCAAAATATAGACTGCACAAAACTACCCACTCCCGAGCTCGCCAAGATGCTCGACGAGCTCGGAAAAGTATCCCGTGAAGAGCGGGTATAGACTAGCCGTTTACCACAGTACCGCCGTTCGGGTGCAATGTCTGCCCGCTAATATAGGAGCTGTCATCGCTCGCCAAAAACACATAACTCATGGCTACTTCCTCTGGTTGCCCGGGCCTGCCCATAGGGACATCTTTACCAAATTGCTCCACTTTATCTTTAGGAAATGTCGACGGTATGAGGGGCGTCCATATCGGTCCGGGAGCGACGGCATTAACACGTATATTATTCTTCGCGAGATTCAATGAAAGCGAACGGGTAAACGCGACAATGGCACCTTTCGTAGATGAATAATCGAGCAGCTGCGGACTACCCTTGTAGGCGGTTACCGACGTGGTGTTGATAATGATAGAACCCTGCTTGAGGTGTGGCAGCGCAGCCTTTGACATGAAAAACATTGAGAAAATATTAGACCTAAAGGTTCGCTCTAATTGTTCGGTCGTAATAGCAGCTAACGTATCCTGCGGGTGTTGCTCGGCGGCATTATTTACCAAAATATCTAGCTTTGCATAAGTTCCAATGACCTGAGCCATTACTGCCTGGCACACATCCTCCTGTCCAAGGTCGCCAGGAATTACAATGCACTGTTGGCCTTCTTTTTCTACCATCTCTGCTGTAGTTTTAGCATCTTCATGTTCTTCAAGATAACTAATTGCGATATCAGCACCTTCACGGGCAAATGCTACGGCTACAGCACGGCCGATACCGCTATCGCCACCTGTTATCAGCGCGACCTTACCTCTCAGCTTTCCGGTACCTACATGGCCTGGGTGCGTCGATGCTGGCTGTACTGTCATATCTGATTGATGCCCCGGACGTTTTGATTGTTGTTCACCTGGCACAGAATCTGGTCGTGCAGTCTTCTTATCAGTCATAATCGTCTCCTCGCCGTTATTTTTATACAGCGAGTATAAGTCGACAGACACAATGTAGCTGTGACAAACCTTACCCAGCTTTTCAAATCCACAATTTAGAGAAGTTTACTCTTTGATTGAGGCTATTTTCTTACGGATAGATTGCAGTATAAGCCGAGGGCTCAGTTCGGCAAGCGACTTCCGGGACTGACGAATTATTGTATGTGCTAGTCGTGCAAATTCATAACGACGTAGCGTACGGCGCACAAAGGCTTCGCCTCGGCGCACCCGTAGCTCCAGCCATTCATCTATTTTCAAGAGGCGCGGCTGAGACCATTTCCATAGTTCAATACTGTTCTTCATGACCCATCGTCCGAGAGTAATTATTGCCGCCAGTAGCGCACTTGCGATTATACTAAGACAGACAGCAATTTTATGTACACCCACGCCAACTAGCAGTACAACACCATATACAAACCTGTATGTACCGCGGATGATAACAGACGCAAACGCGTATACTCCGCGACTCAGCGTAAAGATCAAGACGGTTAATGCCCGGTATGCGGCACGGATACCATGACCGGTAATGACCATTACATTAGCCATTCCGCCGCGTATCGTCCTGAGCACAGAAGTTATAAAGGAAGGTTTATTCTCGCGGCGAGAAACAGCCGCCGCTGGTTCGACATCAGCTACAGTAACATGGTCGGAAGCCTCCACTACTGGTATGCGCTTTTGAGAAACTACTCGTACCGGAATAGACACTTCACGTCGACGGCGGGTAGATCTTAGCTTCATACGAAGGATAGCTCCCCCCAGCAGCATGACAGATAGCCCCACGACACCTCCGAGCAATACATCCGGTGACAGTACAATGTCCGTGCCAGGCACTATGCCGCCCAGACAAAAAGCTAAAAAGACTTCCATAGCCCGTGGGTTGAATACCAAGTACACGGCCAAGACGATAACCGCTATGCTAAGAGCAAGTTTTTGCCTGCCTGATAATAATGCTCGACTGTAATACACCATAGGAATAACTCTTAGAGTATACTATACAACAATTTGGTATATTGTCTAGTATTATTGCCCCCCGTAACACACATTTACATATATTTTACCATTTCGGTCGCGCTTTAACAAATTCGAGGCTGGTATACGAGCGCGATACTTTTGAGATTTTATGCAGTTTCAAGGGCAGCCATATGACGCAGACGGTAGGTGTCAAAAGCTTTTTTATTACTACCATTACGTCGTATAAAGGCATTCAGCTTTTCGCCGCCCACTACATGAGGTAAGAGCACATAACTGGCACCTTTCTCATACAGTAATACCGCCTCGTCATACGTGCGGGCATGGCAGACGAATATAGCCTGCTTATTGTGTTTAACGACGTGATCTATGAGCAGCAGGTTGGCAGATGTATCACTGATAGTACTGACTACCAATTCTGAGCGCTGGATACTAATCTCCTCTAAGAGCTCCAGATCAGTGACATCACCGTATAGATGGTTGACGTGTTGGTGCTCAAGCGTATCTATCACATCAGGGTCGTAATCAATTACCACGTAGCGTTTCTTCATATCACGGAAGGTACGCACGAATTCATAGCCGCCATTGCGGTAGCCGAGCAGCACCAAAGGATAGCTCTGGAGAGCTTGCACTTCACGCTTAGTCTGACTACGCTCAAAAAAAGATAATGGTTTTTGAAACAATCGATACAATCGGTCGTCATATTTCATGAGATATGCCGACAATACTATCGTAATAATAGCTGTTAACGTAATAATTGCTGTTAGCCGCTCACTCGCTATCCCTGTACTGACCGCGAGTACGACTAATATGATAGAGAATTCACTAATTTGCGAAAGATGGACAGCCGCCTTGAAGCCAGTTTGTTTGGTATACCCTAAGAGCCCCAAACTACCCTGTATCATCAATGGTTTTACGATCATAACCAAAAGCGAGAATATAAGTGCGGGCAGAATGGCAGATGCCAGATTGTCGATATTTAGATTCTGGCCGAGCTCCACGAAAAACAGCACGATAAAGAAATCACGTAGCGGCTTTAAGCGGGTACTAACTTCTTGGGCGTATGGCAAATGTGCCAGCGCTACACCAGCGAACAAAGCCCCTACTTCGATGGAAAAACCGTACCACCTAAATACACTGGCTACGGTAAACGCCCATGCAAGGGCAAAAATAAACAGCATCTCCTGGCTAGAGGCGACAACACGGGCCGTGCGAGGCAATATGTAGCCTCCAAAAATGGTCAATGCTGCTGCTAATATCGCGCCTTTCGCCATCAATAGTCCAAAATCACTG
>JAQGGU010000012.1 GCA_028289265.1 Candidatus Saccharimonadota bacterium
CCGAGGGCGCAAAAATCCGGGTCACTACGAGCAGCCGCTCACAAACTACCACATTCCTCATTGAAGATAATGGAGTAGGTATACCCGATGCGTCACTGCCACATGTATTCGACCGCTTTTACCGCGCAGACGGCGCCCGTAGCGAGGGACATGAAACGCGCGGATTCGGCCTGGGGCTTTCACTTGCTAAGCTCATCGCTGATCTGCACCAAGGTGAAATCGTACTAAGCAGTACGCCCGGCAAAGGAACACGGGCACTCGTACGGCTTCCAGCTGCCAAGGCACAGAGGCCATAATGCCCATGCCTACTAACAGTAAGTTGAAATGATATAGCGGGCGCTCATTCTTACGGAGTTACGGTAAAGTAGCCAGCGGTCCCGGGATTAAGATGATCATGGAACTGATATGTACCTGGTTGACCAAGAGTTATCATTTTACCTCGGCCCTTGTGAAGTGTCAGTTCAGTTTCACCGGCATACGTCCCGTGATTAGGATGCGACCCAAATGTTATTTCTCGGTCTACGTCATCTTCCTTGTAAAAGGTAAGGGTGTCGCAAAGGCGCGCCTCGACAAATGCGGGGCTCACTATACCGTTCCTGATCGTAATTTTATGGTTAGCGTGCACGCCTTCGCAAGCGCCAGTCTTCTGGCCATGTATCTGGTGTATTCCTTCATCCTCGGCGAGTTTCATAGTCTTTTCGGCCGGCATCATGTTGTGGTGTAAGTGGCTCATTATAAATATGGAGCCCACTACTACCACTAAAATGGCGCCGAACGTACCGACGAAGAAGCCTACATTATAAAGCGGCTTTGGGCCACGTCCCAAATGCAGGAAATAGAACATTTGGACGGCCATCTGTAAAAATGCAAACCCGAGGATCGTAGCAAGTAACAAGGTACCCGTAACCGTTTTATTGACCACTAGATAATAGGGAATGGCAGTAAACACTAATGACAGAATAAACCCAAAGACATAAGATCTGGTCGTACCGTGCTCGCGCTTCGAATGCGAAGCTGTGTCGTGCGTTGATTGGTTCATACAAAAGCCCTCAGATACACGATGGTGAAAATAAATATCCAGACGATATCCAAGAAGTGCCAGAACAGACTAAGTAACGCCAGCTTGCGCACCATATGTGCGTTAAGACCCCGTGCCCAGACAAATGCCAAGGTCACACCCAACCAAATAAGTCCCGAGGTAATGTGCAGCCCGTGCGTGCCAACAAGCGCGAAGAAAGATGATAGGAACGCATTTACCGTGAGGGTATGGCCTTCATGTATAAACTCGGCAAATTCCCTGAACTCCAATCCAAGGAACATAAGGCCCAGCACGAACGTAAGGCCGAACCATACTAGTACCTGATTCTTTTTGCCCAGTCGGGCTGCTATCATTCCCAGACCGCAGGTAAAACTACTGGTAAGCAGAATGAGTGTCTCACCGAGAGCGAGAGGCAGGCTAAAAAGATCACGGTCCGAGGGCCCTCCCATCGTGTTGCCGTGCAACACTGCGTACACTGCAAATAGTATCGCAAACATCAGCAGGTCGGTCATCAAATAGACCCAGAAGCCGAACATCACCCTATCGGTCGCCACCTTCTCTTCATGACTTTTTTCAAGAGCTGTTACCATGTGCGCCATCGTTTGTTCCTTATAACATCCCAAGCCCATTTGAGTACGACTTTTATAAATTCGCGCAGTCCCATATCTTCGCCGGTGTCAGCTACTTTATGCGCGTCGGCAGCCTTAGTTGCCCGCGCCCTGGCTTCTTCGAGCTTCTCCACTTCAGCTGCGGGGATAGTATACTCGGTATGTTCATTGAAGGTCCGGACAATGACGCAGATAATGATGCCGAGGATAGACAGGCCAGCGAGCCAGAAGATGTCCCAAACGAATCCGAAGCCGGCCAGAAAAGCTAAGATGGAGATATATATACCCGCGGCCGTATTCTTAGGCATCACGATGTCTTCGTAGACAGGCTTCGGTAGTCCTTGCTTTTTCATCTCCCAAAACGCATCACGGCTTGTAACTTGTGGTATCGCCGCGAAGTTATAAAACGGCGCCGGCGAGGGCGTAGCCCACTCCAGCGACCGTCCATCCCAAGGATCACCCGTAGTGTCGCGTAACCGCCTTTTCTCGATAGCACTAGCGATTATCTGTACGATCTGAAGAGCCACACCCGTCGCAATTACGAAACCACCGACCAGCATCATGACGTAAAGAGGTTGCCAACCGGTGGACGAATCATAGTGGTCAAGGCGCCGCGTCGCACCCATAAGTCCCAGAATGTACATAGGAATAAAAGACAGACAAAAACCTGCAATCCAACACCAGAACGCATACCGGCCGATTCTTTGGTTCAGCTTGAAACCCGCAATCTTTGGGAACCAGTAGGTGATGCCGGCGAATATGCCGAATAGCACGCCGCCGATTACGTTGGAATGGAAATGCGCAACCAGGAATAAGCTGTTGTGCAGCTGGAAGTCAGCGGGCGGGAAGCCCAACATTACGCCCGAGATGCCACCAGTAGCGAATACCCCCATGAATCCCAGGAACCATAGCATAGGATTCGTAAAGCGGATACGGCCTTTGTACATTGTAGCGATCCAGACGAAGACCAGTACGGTAGTCGGGACCGCGATAATTATTGTCATAAGTCCAAAGAACGAGTTGATATCGGCGCCCGCGCCCATGGTGAAAAAGTGGTGCAGCCACACGGATAGCGCGAACACCGAAACGCCGATCAGTCCCAACACGTTAGCCGTATAGCTGGCAACACGCTTTCGGCTGAAAGTCGAAACTATTTCACCAAACAAACCGTACGCTGGGATAACGAGTATATATACCTCCGGATGTCCCCACATCCAAATAAGGTTAGTGTACATCATAGGGTCTCCACCACCGCCGGTCGTAAAGAAATGGGTACCGAAACTCCTATCCAAGAACAGCAGGAACAGCGTAGCCGTAAGCAAGGGGAAAACGGTCGCTGCCATGATCATGCTGCAGAGTGATCCCCAGGTAAACAAGGGCATCTTCCAGAGGGTCATACCGGGGGCGCGCATCTTGAGGATCGTCATGATAAAGTTGATGGCACCTAGCGTCGTCCCAACACCGGAAATCTGCAGGCTCCATATCAGATAGTCGACACCCACTCCAGGGCTGAATTCAGGACCGGACAAAGGAGCGACAGCCAGCCAGCCGGTAGCCGCGTATTCTCCTCCCAGAAGGAAGAACATATTTATCATTAGGATCCCAGCGATATACAGCCAAAAACCCAACGTATTCAGGAATGGCGAGGCCAGGTCGCGCGCTCCGATCTGCAGCGGTACTATGTAGTTGATGAGGCCAAAAATAAAGCCCATTGCAACGAAGAAGACCATGATATTGCCGTGAGCCGTGAAGACCTGCTGGAAGTGGTCAGCCGACAAATAGCCCTGTGAACCATCAACTGATATTGCCTGTTGCAGCCAAATCATAATCGCGTCAAGTCCACCGCGGACCAGCATGAACCCGGCAGCAAGGAAATACATGATACCGATCTTCTTCGGGTCGACGGAAGTCAGCCATTCATTCCACAGCCATTTCCAGCGCTTCAAGCGGGTCAGTACCAAGACGACAAACAAACCAAGCAATACAAAAGCTACTGATCCTCCAATAGTGAACCATTCGTGCGGCAGGGCATGCCCGTCCAACTTACCTAACAGAAATTCTTTCATTCGTGCTCCATGTGATGGTTTTGTGCGTGATTATTATCAGTCTGGTCGTCATTCGCTTGATGGTCATGAGAGCCCGAGTACTTCATAACCACTTTATCATATAGATCCGTCTCGGCCAGAGCATAGAATGCGGCAGGATTGTTTTCGCTAGGACTGATTAATCTGTCATACTCTGTAGAACTGAGAGAGCTAGAATTCGTCCTGATATCCTGCACCCAGGAATCATATATCGTCTTTGAACTGACACGGGCTATAAACTTCATTCCAGCAAACCCGGCACCATTTATTTCGGCCGAGCTGCCTGGATAATCTCCCGAGGTATCGGCCATAAGATTCAGATGGTTCACATGTCCGGTCATGGCGTATAGCTGGCCGCTCAGGTGCGGAATCCAGAATGAACTCATTGGTGCCTCATCGGCCGTCAGTTGAAATGTTACTGGGGTATCGATGGGTATCTGAACAAAATTGACGGTCGCAATTTTCTCTTCAGGATAAATAAAAATCCACTTCCATCGGGTCGCCACGACCTGAATAGTAAGTGGTTTAACGTCGGAAGCTATCGGTTTCTGCGGTGCGAGCTTATGAGTAGAGGTCCACATGATGCTTCCTAGTACGACCATAAAAACACTCGGAATCGCCCACACGGTAAACATGAACAACTTGCCATGACGGGTATGTGGGTCATAGGTAGCTTTGTCATTTGTCTCCCTGTACTTCCAGGCAAAGAAGTAGAAAAGAAATATAGTTGGCACCGCAATCAGCAGCATCACGACAGTCGTCAGTATTATCAGATTGCGTTGCTCTCCAGCAATCAAGCCTTTCGGATTAAACAACGCGATGTCTGCGCCCTGCAGCAGCATCGTGAGAAACAAACCGAGACCAAACAAGCAATAAAAAATAAGCCAAACGGGCTTGCTATCTTCCAACTTGCTTTTAGGTTTCGTCATAAATACATTTCTATTATTTCATACATAACCATTATAGAAAGTATACCATGTAGCTGTCGGACGCTTCCTACTATAACCGCTTGGCATACTGTATAATCTTGACTATTAGTATGATTTCAGCAGAAATTGAAGCAAAACAGTTGAAAAATGAGAGGGAACTCGTAAGCCGTGCTTAAAGCATATTACCGCCTGACCAAGCCCGGTATTATCTACGGTAACTTACTTACCGCTATCGGCGGCTTTTTATTTGGCGCGCAAGGCGATATAAATCCCTACCTACTAGTGGCAATGTCGGTCGGCACTTCAATGATCATCGCCTCGGCCTGCGTATTTAACAATTACATTGATAGGGATATCGATGCTTACATGGCACGCACCAAGAAGCGAGCCCTGGTGAGCAAACAAATTTCGCCCACAAAGGCATTAATTTTTGGAGGAGCCCTCGGTCTAATTGGGGTAATAGTACTATATTGTTTCACCAACATACCTACACTCGCGCTCGGCATCATCGGCTTCGTATCATATGTGTTCTTGTACACCTTTTCCAAGCGAAGAACAGTGTATAGCACGCTCATTGGCAGCATTTCAGGTTCAACGCCGATCGCAGCCGGATATACCGCCGCTACCGGGCAATTTGATAGTGCAGCGCTGATCCTATTTCTCATCATGGCTATTTGGCAATTGCCGCATTTTTACGCTATTGGCATTTTCCGCAGGGACGATTACGCCGCCGCAGGAGTTCCAATACTTTCCGTCGTCAAAGGTA
>JAQGGU010000062.1 GCA_028289265.1 Candidatus Saccharimonadota bacterium
AAAAAGCGGCTGCCAAAGTAAAGGGAGCCAGCACAATAAAACTCAAAAAACCTACAACCAAAAAGGCCAAAAAGCCTGCGAAGCCTAAAGTAGCGACGGTAGTACAGACTGCCGAGAAGCCACCTCGGGCGCCAATACATAATGGAATACTTGTCGCAGTGGCCGGAGTCGCGGTACTATACGCAGCGTATGAGTACCGACATGACGTATCAAACCGAATCTACAAGCTTAGAAACCACCGAGCAATTCGCTTCCTCACTCGGAAGTAGGCTGCGGGGCGGTGAGGTAATCGTACTTGTAAGTGACCTTGGCGGCGGCAAAACGGCTTTTGTCCGTGGCCTGGCCCGGGGGATGGGGAGTACGGACCATGTAGCGAGCCCTACTTTTACTATTAGCCGCGAGTATAAGTCCGGTAAGCTTACTTTATATCACTTTGATTTTTATCGACTTCAAGAGCCGGGCATTGTTGCGGCCGAGCTGGAGGAATTTATTCATGACCCTACTGCTGTTGTGGCGATAGAGTGGGGTGCCATCGTAAAGGATGTATTACCCGAAGATAAAATGGTTATCAATATCACGCGTACCGGCGAAACCAGCCGCCACCTGGAAGTTACATATTCAGAAAAGCTGGCATACCTTATCCCGGAGGAGGCAAAATGATATTACTTACTATTCGTACCGACAAGCCCGAGGCTGAGATCGGCCTCTATGACGACGTCGAGCGAGTAGCATACGAAGTGTGGCAAGCCCACCGCGAGCTGGCAGAGACTTTGCATGGTAAAATCCAGAGATTATTAGAGGATAACGGGCAAACATTACAGAACCTGGATGGTATCGTAGGTTTTAAGGGGCCAGGAAGTTTTACGGGTCTGCGTATTGGCTTTACTGTTGCGAACGCACTTAGCTATGCTTTGGGTGTCCCGATTGTTTCAGAAGTAGGAGATGATTGGCGGGAAAAGGGCATTAGCCGTCTTCAGAACGGCGAAAACGAAAAAGTTGCTATGCCGGAATATGGCGCTGACGTCCATATTACGAAGCCGAAACACTAATAGCTGTATGGCCGGTATTGGCTCTAATCTACGATGTACAAACCCGTATTACGTGATATAGTTCGTTGTAGGATATGCTATTTGTTACGCAGGTCCGCCCATATTTTAATTACAAGACTTAAGACTCGATTTATAGATGTACCGATCAACCAGGGCTAGTGAAGTGATAGCGATCGCCCGGGTGCCAATAACCGGCCGGTCATCGTGAGCAAATAGAAAGGAACAACAATGGATCCGATTACCATTGTTCTTGCCCTTGCAGGGTTGGGACTCGGGTTCGGTGCTAACACCGTACTCACAAAACGGCGGCTTGGAGCCGCCCAGGATGACGCTGAAAAGGAACGTGCCGAGGCAAAAAAAGAAGCTGATAAACTGCTCGACGAAGCCCGTGAAGAAGCCGCCAAAGTGGCCGAGGCTACTCGCAAGGAAGAGCAGTCTCGCCGCAAGGAACTAAAAGACCTTGAGCAGCGGTTGATCAACCGTGAGGAAAGCCTCGACACAAAACTCGATGAGCTCGACAAAAGAACAGAGAGGCTTCGAAAGGGCGAAGACGAAGTTGAAAAGCTCAAGAACGAGATTCGGGAAATTCGTACCCGTCAGCAGGAAAAGCTGGAGAAAGTAGCAAAACTTTCGAAGCAGGAAGCAGCTGAAAAGCTCATGCAAATGACCGAGCGCGATATTCGTGACGACCTTCTGGGGCTTGTTAATAAGCTCCAAAATGAAGCCCGCGAAAATGCTGACGAGCAAGCAGCACTCATTCTTACGAGTGCTATGGAGCGTATGTCCAGTGAAGTGACCGCCGAGCGTACCGTTGCTAGCGTCAAGCTTGAGGATGAAGACATGAAGGGTCGTATCATCGGTAAGGAAGGGCGCAACATCCAGTCCCTGCAGCGTGCCACCGGCGTCGACATTATGGTTGATGACACCCCCGGCTACATCGTACTCAGCTCTTTTGACCCTGTCCGCCGCGAAGTTGCCCGCCAGGCACTTGAAATGCTCATGAAGGATGGCCGTATCCACCCAGGCCGTATCGAAGAAATTGTTGAAAAAGCTCAGAAAAACGTCGAGAAGGATGTTATCCGCGCCGGCGAAGACGCTGCCCGCGAAGTCGGCATCATTGGTATTCCAAAAGAAATCCTACACCTACTCGGCGAGCTCAAGTACCGTACCAGCTATGGCCAGAACGTACTCAAGCACAGCACCGAGATGGCACACATAGCCGGCATTATCGCCGAAGAAGTAGGCGCCAATGTAAAGATCGCCAAGTATGCTGCCCTGGTCCATGACCTAGGTAAAGCACTGACCCACAAGATGGAAGGTAAGCACCATCACATTTCTGGCGAAATGCTCCGTAAGTACGGCGCTCCAGAAGCGGTAGCGCTGGCTGCTGAACAGCACCACGATGACGTTGAAGCTACGACTGTCGAAGCCCTCATCGTCCGCACGGTTGATGCCATTAGCGCATCACGCCCTGGTGCCCGCAATATTTCCGCGGAGAACTTCGGCGAGCGAATGCGTGACCTAGAAAACGTGGCAAACGGTTTTGAGGGCATTGAAAAATCATATGCGATCAGTGCCGGCCGTGAAGTCCGCGTTTTTGTTAAGCCGCATGAGATTGATGACCTTAGTGCTATCAAACTCGCCCGTGATATAGCTACAAAGATCGAATCGAGCATGCAGTACCCCGGTACCATCAAGGTAAATGTCATCCGCGAAACCCGCGCTATCGAATTCGCCAAATAGAGATAATTTGCAGCATAACTATAGTGGCCTTTAGCTATGACGTTTGTTGTGAAAATATATTCTCGTTTTGTTGAATATCAATATATAGCTACAATGAGCTCAAAGAAAGTAACGTACAGAGAATGACCAGTCCAGAATATGAAGGCTACGGGATCGATGATCCCGTATTGGCAGAGACATTGATAGGTGAGCAATTCCCGGACATATTTACGGGCGACCTTATGAAGGAATTAATGCAGGAAGAACGCAAGCTCCGCGCAGGTTCTTATGACGCCGCCCACGAGGCATTACGTGCCCTTAGGTCGGCGGTAGGTAAAGATAATTCATACCATAAGACATATGTCGATGTTTGTGGTCTCCCCTTTGATAGAAGGGTTGCCGTCCAGACCTTTACTGATCCTGTAGGTGGTCCCATGAGCCGGTTGGTAGTAAATGATGAGGGTGCTCATCCGACCGACCCTGATTTACACGTAGTATATATAAAAGACTATTTCCTCTCATCCTGTGCTAAAGCTTTTTCATGGCAGGAAACGGAACAAACTCGCCCGGAGACAGTTCAAGGATGGACAGTTGTTAAAGACGCAGTAGGTCCTTTACTGGAGCAAAGACACGACTATGTGAATTTCGCCACAGGTAGAATGTACACACCGCAAATAGCAACGATCGGTAATGGTGCCGCCTCACTTATTGAATCGTTAGAGCGTCGTGTACGCCTTGAAGAGTTCACTGCAATTGCTGTAAGCCTCGGAATAGAAACTTACGAGCCTGGCATAGCCGTCGGGACTAAACTCATATAAATTCTTCCCAAGACGGGAATGCAGTACACTGTAACGTATGAATATACTATATGTCGGTGACATCATGGGCGAGCCGGGGCTCCAGCTCATTGAAAGAGAACTCCAAAAAATACGCAATGAGTTACGCGTTGATGTTGTCGTGGCTCAAGCCGAGAATGTAACCAACGGGAAAGGAATTTCTCTTACAGATTTTTGGCGGCTTAAGAAAGTTGGCGTGGATTTCTGTACGGGCGGCAACTGGAGCTTGCATGAAGCGGAAATAGTGCAAGCCTTGAATGACCCAAATCAGCCGATCATACGTCCAGCTAACTATCCCGAAGGCACTCCGGGTCTTG
Source organism: Candidatus Saccharimonadota bacterium (assembly GCA_028289265.1). Lineage (GTDB taxonomy): Bacteria > Patescibacteriota > Saccharimonadia > Saccharimonadales > UBA4665 > UBA4665. The sequence continues at coordinate 3,925 of JAQGGU010000062.1, forward strand.
GATATAAATACTTACAGACAAATAAAGGACCCGTATTGGTGGTGAGCTTACTCGGCCAAATCGTAGGCCGTGATGCTAACAAGCCAATTGACAATCCCTTGCAGGTGATCGATCGTATTCTCGAGCCGGGACTTATTCCTGAAAATTGTACTGTGGTTGTGAACTTTCATGGTGACTTCAGCAGCGAAAAGTTCGTTATAGGAAGATATCTTGATGGCCGGGCATCCCTTGTGGTCGGTGACCACTGGCATGTGCCAACGGCTGACGCTATGGTCCTTCCAGGAGGAACCGCGCACATATCAGATGTCGGGATGTGTGGAACGCTCGATAGTTGCCTTGGTGTAAAGTTCGACGTCATCATCGACCGCTGGAAGACAAACACTCCCAGTCGTAACGTTCTTGAGACAGAGGGGCGTATGCAATTTAATGCCGTTCTGGCCGATGTGGACGAGCAAACCGGCAAATCCCGCTCCATCAAGCAGATTCGCAAAATATATTAAGGCGTAACTCTAGTATATTTGTGAATTTATTGTTATAATTTGTCTCTGTTGTACCCATGCTCGGGGATTGGCGCAGTTGGCTAGCGCGCGCGGTTTGGGACCGCGAGGTCGAAGGTTCGAGTCCTTTATCCCCGACCAATGAAAATGCCCGTCGTAAGATGGGCTTTTTCATTGGTTTGAAATGTATCAACCTTCGACCCAAATTTTGCCCGCAAAATTTGATAGGTCGAAGGTTCGGTCGTTAGTCTGCTGCCCGAGTATTCTCGGCGCACAGATTAACGTGCGCTGTCCTTTATCACCAACAGCGTATACTTCTTGTATGACAAAGCAGCAAAAGATTTCGGAGGCTAATAATCTAGCACAACAGGCTGAAGTAGCAGCAAATAATGGCCATTTCATGAACGCTTCATTTTTTGCAGTTAAGGCACTGAAATTGTATGGCGAAGCGAACGACAGCAAAAAGGTGCAGGAGATGAAAAAGCTTTCCATCGTCTATACCAAGAAATCTGAAGAGGAAATGCAGAGCCATGAAATCACTGTCCCTTTAGATGACGAGCTTATTACATTTCTTGAAACCATGGTAAATGACCTGACTGCATCTAACGCGTTGATCGAAAACCTAGAAAAAATAGTCAAC
>JAQGGU010000083.1 GCA_028289265.1 Candidatus Saccharimonadota bacterium
CGCCAGTCGATGAGATGGGCGCTGTAAAGGCAGATCACTGATGTGCCAGCGACGAATATGGCTGATACATTTTTCATGGCATTCATCATGTGCGCATCTTTTAAGCTGGTGAAACCAAGGAAGGCGAGTAGTAGGAAGCCATAGCCAGGACCGAAGTATCCACCGTAAAAAGTTATAGGTATTAAGGCGAGGCCCAGTACTGCTAGCGTGGCCAACGAGCGGCTACGTTTACGGACATGCCGGTGCAAATGTAAATGCAGGACCGGTTGGAAGGCAAAGAGGCCGACGCCCAGGAGTACTAACACCGGTACGATTTGTTCAAAATGGTCTGCTGAGGTATAGCGCAGGGTCAGGGCACCTGCAAGCGCACCTATAAGACAAGGAATAATGAGAAGGGCATAGCGGCGTGGCACTTTTGCCAGATGCTTTCTATAACTTATCGCCGACGTGATTTGTCCAGGGATGGTAACTACCGCACCTGTAGCATTTGCAACTAGCGGTGGTATGCCAAGCGCTATTAAAACAGGGAAGCCGATCAACATGCCGCCACCGGCGATAGCGTTCATGGCACCTACAATGGCACCGACTAAGAGTAGGACAACGTCTTTTTCCATTTTTGTATTAATTCCTATGCTTATTGTATCATTCAGGACTTCGGAATGAGGTGCGGGGAATCAAGCAATAAATCGTATAGGGCATCGTAATACGGTTTGATGTCTTTAGAGACGGCGACTTTATCTTTTTTGACAGCGTGCAGGCGTTGTAATGTGATGCCTTCCCGTTTCCAAGTGTGGCCTTCGCCAATGTAAATCAACATCATGGGCATGATTTTGTCGAGCGCGTATACGAACTTTGCTTCTTCGGAAGACCTTTCTTCATATGCGCGCACTGTTTCTATGAGGTCAGGAAAGTCTGGCCACTCCTGGCTTAGTTGCTCAAGGGCCGCTGCTTTACGGGCTGACTTGCTAGCGAGCAGCTCAGCGTCGGCATATATGTACGTATCGCCAGCGTGTACTTCTACTAGGTCATGCGCCAAGGCAAATTTGACCACTTTGCCTTGGTCGAGGCGGGGAAAGTGCGACGCCAAAAACCAAGCTGTCATGGCAAGGTTGTAGCTGTGCTCTGTGTCGTTTTCCCGTATATACCCATTTTTATGCTGCCTATCGACGACGCGCTCGACCTGGCTAAAAGCGAGCAGCAATTTCTGGAAGGCGAGCAGTCTTGAAAGATTAGGCTTATTTGTCATAACAGTTTAGCGATTTTGGCGTTTTCAAAACGCTCTACTTTCTCAAATGGTACGCTCGGGTTAAGTACATGCCGAAGTGCGCGGCCAAAGCTGCCGTGGCTAACTACGAGTATGGTGTCGGCGTCTACTGTTTTAAGATGGTTGAGTGTCAGACGGGCACGCTCAAGTAAGGTGTCGAGCGGTTCTGCGTCAGAGATACCATCGATGTTAAAATCCGGATCCCAAGTCGTGCCTTCGAGAGAGCCGAAATGCCGTTCGACAACAAGGCTATTCACTTCTATATCGTGCTCGGGATAGTTAATTTCTTTGGCGACAATCTTCGCGGTGTCCTGCGCTCGGGAAAGGGGAGAGCAGATAATGTAATCTATGCCCAGCCCTTTGGCTTCTTCGCCGGCTTTCTTCGCTTGTCCGCGGCCTTCTGTAGTCAGTGGAGTTTCGGTGCTGCCCGCCCATTTGCCCTCTGCATTGAGCTGACTAAGCCCATGCCGGCAAAAATATAAGTGCTTCATACCCGGTCCTGCTTATACCATTCAAAAAATGAGTGCCATACTTGCGCGGATTGACGTTGATCTAAATCTATCTTTTGTTCGTACACTTCAGCGATTGTGCGGCCATGATCACCGTTTAGAACTACTAGTTTAGCCCAGGGCACATTACTATTGCCGCGGCTTTCAGTGAGAATTTGCCCCTGGACATCATGGCGAATAATTTTTTGGGTTTCCTCGTCTTGGTATACAAGTAGCTTAGTAAGTGTCACACTGCGGTCTGTCAGTCCGGCAGTCAGCCGCAGGAAATCATCGGTGTTCAACCAGTGATTCATAGACTTCATGTAAGGTCCTGGAAATCCGTTTAGTCCGTGTATCCACCACGAGTCATCGCTGACGACTAGCGGAGCACGTAGTAGTTCAAACGCAACTTCCGCTTTGCGGCGCGCGATGTGTTCCGGATCTTCGCCTTGCACCTCCTCTACTTCAGGCGATGCTTGCTTGAGAGAGATGCCATACACGGCGCTTACTTGAATGGCTGAGGATAACTTGTCTGCATTACCTGTAACGAAAGTCAAATCGGGCATAATTACTTAGTATACTAAACATATGAATATAGCAGTGCAGCCAGGTAAATATGTAGTCGCGGTTTCGGGCGGCGTGGATTCTATGGCCCTGCTACATGCTCTACAGGCTCTACCGGATCTCAAACTGACAGTGGCGCACTTTGACCACGGTATCCGCAGCGATTCGGGCGAGGACATGCTGCTCGTACAGAAAATATCAGGCGAGTATGGATTGCCCTTTGTATTCGCGACAGGTAATCTTGGCCCAACCGCAAGCGAAGATGTGGCGCGGAAGGCACGCTACGAATTCTTGCATAAAGTGCGGAAGGCGTCTGGTGCGACAGGTATTATTACTGCTCATCACAAAGATGATGTCATTGAGACGGCTCTCATTAACTTGATCAGGGGCACGGGTAGGAAGGGGCTCACCAGCCTGAAAAGTATCGACGGCATCAAGCGGCCGATGCTGCATCTCTCGAAGGCCGAGGTGCGCGACTATGCCCATCAGCATAGCTTAGAGTGGCGCGATGATAGCACCAATGCTGACCTTACGTATTTGCGCAATCATATTCGGCATCGTATTCTGTCCCGCTTCAGTCCTGAAGAGAAAGCACGCTTGCATCGGTATATCCAGCATATGCACGTCCTGGACGGTGCCATCGATGAGCTGCTTGGCGATTACCTGCAGCGCTACTCATTTGAGACCCGGTTAAAGCGGCATGAGTTCATTATGTTGCCGCATAATGTGGCGCTGGAGGTGATGGCGGCGTGGTTGAGAAGCAATGGAATCAGGGGTTTTGACAAAAAGATGCTTGAACGACTGGTACATGCAGCTAAAATACATACTGTAGGTCGACTAATTCCGATTAATAATAATGTAAACCTGAAAATTAGCCGAGAATTTCTGGCACTCGAGTCTACCGAGCGCTAGGGGCGAGGGAGAGAAAGGTATATAATAAACGACTATATGGATAAAAAACCGTTTTCAAACAACAAGAGTAAGGGGAGTAAACAAGGCAAGAAGGGCTTTAAGAATGCAGGTTTTGTAGCTCTGTTAGTGCTATTCTCGCTTGTCATTTTTGCGGCATACGGCCAGCCAGGTAACCTCAAGGATATCTCAACCAACCAAGCTGTACGTGAGGCCAATAATGGTCAGTATTCGAAGATAGAGAAGAAGGGCAACGAGCTGACTATCACCAAGAAAGGTGAGTCGCAGCCAAGCCTGAAGTCGACCGTTGACCCGAATGCCAGCCTGAAAGAGGAAGGCTTTAACACTTCGAAGTTTGAGATTAAATATGCTCCGGAAGCTTCCTCGGGTTCCTTGTGGGGAACTTTATTGATCTCTTTGCTGCCGATCCTGCTTATCGGTGGAATGTTGTATTTTATGCTAAAAAGCGCGCAAGGGCAGGGGAACCAGGCATTATCCTTTGGTAAGAGCCGGGCGCGTCTGTACGGTAATGAAAAGGACAAAGTAATTTTTGGTGACGTTGCAGGACAGGCCGAAGCCAAGCAAGATCTTGAAGAAGTCGTTGAGTTCCTGAAATTTCCGAAGAAATTTGCCTCACTCGGTGCTCGTATTCCAAAAGGGGTACTGCTAGTAGGGCCTCCTGGAACTGGTAAAACGATGCTTGCCCGCGCTGTAGCCGGTGAGGCAAATGTACCTTTCTTTAGTATCTCAGGTTCTGAATTCGTTGAGATGTTCGTAGGTGTCGGGGCATCGCGTGTTCGTGATTTGTTCGCGAAGGCGAAGAAGAACGCGCCATGTATTATCTTTGTAGATGAAATCGATGCCGTGGGCCGCCGCCGTGGCAGCGGTATGGGTGGTGGTCACGATGAGCGTGAACAGACCCTAAACCAGATATTGGTTGAAATGGATGGTTTTGAGCAAGGTCAGAACGTCATCGTACTGGCAGCCACCAACCGGGCAGATGTACTTGACCCCGCCCTGCTTCGTCCAGGCCGCTTTGACCGCCGCGTCGGCATAGGTTTGCCAGACCGACAAGATCGAGAAGCTATCCTGAAGATACACTTCAAGAAAAAGCCGGTCAGCAAAACTGTGGACCTTGATGCATTGGCTGCTAAGTCTGCAGGTTCATCCGGTGCGGACCTTGCGAACATTGCAAACGAGTCGGCTATTATCGCTGCCCGTAACAATCACCCAGAAATCTCCCAGCATGATGTCACCGAAGCTTTCGAGCGTGTAGCTATCGGTCCTGAGCGTAAGAGTAAAATCATGACCGAATCTGACAAGATGACTACTGCGTACCATGAGGCTGGACACGCCCTCGTCGGTCACGTGCTGCCAGACAGCGACCCTGTGCATAAAGTAACGATCATCCCTCGGGGTGGTACTGGCGGCGTTACGTGGTTCCTGCCGCCTGAAGATAAGGTCTACACTTCCCTCATAGAGTTCAAGGACGTACTTGCACGCGCACTAGGTGGACGTATCGCGGAAGAAGTTATTTTGGGCCGCGACCGCATTACTACTGGTGGTGGTAATGACCTGCAAAAGGCTGCTGAGATTGCCCGTGACATGGTGATAAACCAAGGTATGGGTAGTAAGTTGCGCGATCAGGTGTTCCACGTAGATGAAGGCATGATGATGGAGCGAATCGTACACGAACGATCATACTCCGACGACACCGCGAAAGTCATTGACCAAGAGGTCGAGGCGCTGATAACAGAGGCCGGAGAACGGGCTCGTGCTGTCATAAAGGCAAATATGGACAAGCTTGAAGCGTTGAAAGACTGCTTGCTGCAAAAGGAGACGGTTGACGCTGACGAGGTTAAGGAAATCTTTAAGGGGACTACCCTCCCTAAAGCTGCCGCGCTGTATTAGGAGTTCTGCGTCTAAAGTTTGTAGATTTTAGGTAGAATGCTGCAACACTACAACGCCTGTCTACTCGGTACTTCGGTACGGCGAAGACAGGCTGCTTGCTTTGAGTCCTAAACTGCTCAAAACGTGAAATACCTGTAATCTGCAGGCGACCAATAAAGTTCTTACTTCCATAAAATAGCCTGTTTTGTAGGTGCCGGCTGCTTTATACTAAGGAGCGAAGAAGATCGCTCATGGTTTAAATAATGGGCGCATATATTACATGAGCAATACCAGCACAGATAAAAAATCAAAACGGATTTCCATCGGCAATGTCGCAGGGCTACTGGTGGCCACCGCACTTATTGGCCAGTTGCTTGGTTTTTTGCGTACTAAGCTCATCAATGCCAACTTCGACAATCCGCACACTCCGCTTGGTGAGCGAGCCGGTGTGTATTTTGCGGCTTTCAACATACCTGACTTCTTCTTTTACACTATAGCCGCAGGTGCGCTTGGTGTGGCGGTCATGCCGTATCTGGCAGACAGGTTGCACAAAGGTGACAAACGAGGGATGTGGGAACTCTCCACAAGTATCCTAAATTTACTGGCGATGATCATGCTGTTCGTCGGTATTATCATCATATTATTTGCCCAGCCTTTAATTGAGCTTGTTGCTCCTGGGCTTAATGCCGAACAGCAGCATAACGGTGCGACGCTCATGCGATGGCTGGCCCTCAACCCATTTTTGTTTACGGTTTCGGGTATTCTAACAAGCGCCCAGCAGACTATTGGCCGGTTCTTCTTCTTCGCTATCGCTCCCCTGTTTTACAACATCAGCATTATCATCAGTATTTATATTTTTAAGGATACGTCGGTGGGTATCATCGGCTTGGGTATAGGGGCGCTTATTGGGGGTATATTGCAACTGCTCGTAGTGAGCGCAGGGCTTATCGGAACGAATTTCCACTGGAAACCAAAAATCGTATGGAAGAGCGAAGACTTCCGTTCAATGCTTCGACAGCTGCCTCCGCGGTCGCTTGACCAGGGTGCCGACCAGGTTCAGAGCATGGTTGATACGCGCTTTGCTTCAGTGATCGGCGGCGCGACTGGAATCAGTAACTATAACAATGCCTATGTGCTGCACACAGCCCCAATTCTTTTGCTCGGAACTGCCATCTCCACTGCTGCGTTCCCCGGCCTTAATCAGCGGCTTTCCCAGGGACGAAATGATTTATTCCGCAAGGACTTCTTGAAGACTTTGCGGGTGATTATTTGGCTTACCATTCCAGTGGTCATTATCGCTTTTTATGCTCGAGGTTATTTGGCTCGTTTTATTTTCAGCCAGAATGCCCCGGAAATAGCCACGATATTTGGATTTTTGACTGTCGCGATTTTCTTCAGGACTATCTATTCGATTATTTCACGGTGGTTTTATGCGCAAAAAGACACTGTCACGCCGCTGATAGTCTCGATATTTGTCATTTTGCTCAACATAATCCTTGCCTATCTTTTGTCTCGGCCTAGCTCGTATGGCATAGCCGGCTTGGCTATCGCCCAATCGCTAGTGGCTACTATCGAGGTGCTTATTTTATCGGGTGTCATGGTGGCACGCGACCACAAGCTGCTTGATTTGCGGTTCTGGACTGGGATCGCCAAGATTGTTTCAGTCGCCGGCTTTAGCCTCGTCGCCGGTTTCATTATGATATCTATTTACCCCTTGGGTATCGATGACCGCGGTTTCGCCGTCGCAACAAAATTAACCTTTATTTCAATGGTAGTGCTCTCTGTGCATGTTGGCGTATCGGCGCTTTTTGGCCTCGAAGAAGTGAGGCCGGTATTCAAGCGGATTAAAACAATTCTCTTCAAATCAATCGGCATTCCATACTAAGAAGTAATTAGGATTGCGTTAGTCGCTAATGGCGATTCTTATGGCAGGTTCTTTGAATAGACGAGAAATTTTATAAAAATAAATTATGCATCTAAAGTATGAAAAAACAAGCGCTACCTCTGTTATAATAGTTACTTAATGACCCAAGACCATATTAGGAATTTTTGTATTATTGCTCATATTGACCACGGTAAGTCGACGCTGGCTG
>JAQGGU010000024.1 GCA_028289265.1 Candidatus Saccharimonadota bacterium
GCCAGCGGTGCGATCAACGGTCGAGATATATCCATTATGCAGTACGAACTATCACGCACTCCCGACCAGATCCTTGCTGACAGTCAGGCGACTATCAATGCCTGTCTGAGTGACCTGGGCGGCATACAGTACGTTTGGACAGAAGCTTCCAGCGGCGAGCGGTTGCCGTGCAAGCTTATAAGCTGGCATGGTAATGACCCCAGTGAGCCCGACCTTCACCTTTGGCATGCCGAGTTCGCACCACCGCGGGGCCTAGGCCAGATAACTGTTGCAGCAGCGCGAATTGACGATATCGAGTCGCATTTTTTATCTCATGATCCGCATACTTCTACACCCACACGACACCTTGGCCTACCTGCTCAGAGGCAATCACATAGTTTCACCGGCCAAGAGCTTCCGAACAGGGTAATAGGTCTTTCATAATCCACTGTTTTCTGGTATAAATAGTCGGCTATGGAGCAAATAGGCAATATACATGTCGTACAGAATCAGTACTCGCTGGAGCATGCCGGTAAAAAGCGTCAACGCGTACACAGACAGCGCTACACCGAACTGCGTGAATCACAGTACGGATCCCGCGTCAGCAGCGAAAGCCGAATTATTGCCACCTCGAAACATCCTGAAGAAACGATAGAGAAAATCGCAAAGCGCTATAGTCCTGGTGACGTAATAGCACTACTCATGGGAGACGGTGGTCTACATGATTTCACTAACGGAATCGCCCGATATGCCACAGACCCGGCCCTTAAGGCAGCCCGGCTATTAGTGCTAGACGGCGGGTTCGCGAACGACGGCGCGCGTCAGCTGCATTCCAAGCATGCGCTTAAGCGACCTAGTACCATTTTGGACAGGAACCTAACGATAGATTTCGCGCCTCTTAGGTGGGAGTTCGGCCCAGATCAAGGTATCGATGTGCGGCTCGCGAACCTCTATGGAAGCCTTGGTGCTTCAGCCCGTGTGGCGCAAGCGATTAGCGAAGAGGGTAACCGGCAATGGGCAGGGGACAATTGGTTCAAAAAAGCGTGGATAACGCGCACCACGGCCAGGGAAATACCATGTATGCCTATTACACTATCTGCTAAAGGGCCATGCCATGAAATGTATGATATTGGGTTTGCCAACGGCTCGCATATGTCAGGGTTCGGAGGAGCTTTTCCTGTGTCGCTTGAAGAGGACAGAAGCTATCAATACGAAACGGTAAATCCTCGTTACATATTAGCTGGTATGCGGCTAGCACTAGGCAACACACCCGGGACGTTTCGTAGCGCTCCCTGTACTCTAGGTCTACCAAGAGGCGGAGCCGTACAGCTTGATGGTGAAGCGTGGCTATTGCCAGAAGATACAAGCGTGACAGTCTCACAGCACGATGAAAAATTTACCGTATTTGCTTCCAGGTAAGCAAAATAGTTGAAGAGCCCAAGGATAAAAAGAAGCAGTATATGGTTCTGGAATCCCACGCCAGTTTCTATCGCAGCATAGTGTCGCCGAAGCACGCTGATGCCAGTAACATCCAAGCCGACTTCAAAGACGGAGTACTCAAGGTAATCGTACCGTTTAAAGAGCTACCCCAGCCAAAGAAAATCTCTATCGGCTCTAGTAAATAAAACTAATTTCTTCCAGACTTACAGCGCCCTGATGATTAGGGCGCTTTCTTGTTGTCAACAGGTAGTACCACACGTACAATAGTGCCCATGCAGAGGGCAACATTGTATCTTATGGTGGGATATCCAGGTTCGGGTAAAACGACGACATCGCGGATTATCCGCGACTTGACTGGGGCGCAGCATATCTGGGCGGACCACGTACGAAAAGCTATGTTCGGCACACCCACGCACTCCCATGAGGAAAGCCGACAGCTCTACGACCGCTTAAACAAAGAGGCGGACCAACTGATTGCCGAAGGCAAGAGTGTCGTTTATGATACCAATTTCAATTTTTATAAAGACCGCCAGCTCATGAGAGATATGGCACAGCGTTATGATGCCGAGGTGAAGCTCGTATGGGTGCAAACGCCAAAGGAAGTAGCCTTTGAAAGGGCGAGCATCGATACGCACAAACAGGCGACACGCGTGCTTGGCGATATGCCCAAAGAAGAATTCGACCGCATGATCCACAATCTAGAACCGCCAGCTCCCGAAGAAGAGCCTATTGTCCTGGACGGAACGCAAATCACACCGGCTTATGTAGCAAATAAATTAGGCCTCAGTACATGAGCAGGCGTAGGAAGTCCTCGGCGCTCACACTCATACTCGCGGTACTGTCACTTTTTGTCTGGCTCGGACAAGAATACGGCTGGTTCGCGGAGGCTAAAAAAGGTGTCATTGAGAACCAGCCAGGCCAGTACAAAGTCGTTAGATTTTCGGATGGCGATACCATCACAGTAGACATGAATGGCAAAAATGAGACCATTCGTCTTATCGGCGTCGACACACCAGAGACGCATGATCCCCGGAAGAAAGTGCAGTGCTATGGCCCGGCAGCTTCAGCTTTCACCAAGAACACTATAACTGCCGCTGGCTTGCAGGTGCGCCTGGCAGCGGACAGCCTTAGCTCCAACCGTGATCGCTATGACCGACTGCTGCGCTATGTTTATTTGCCAAATGGAACGCTCTTCAACCAGACGCTTATTGAGGGGGGCTATGGCTTTTATTACCCATATTTTCCATTTACCAAATCGCCAGATTTTGAAGCAGCCCAAAAGCAGGCCCAAGCCGGCTCCAAGGGCTTGTGGGGCAATTGCAGTCCAAAGCCCACAGACGGCGGAGGCTTTACCTCCAACGATCAAGATTCCTAAGACTAGTATTTTACTGATGCGTTCGCCCAACACTGCTAAAGTATAACTACCACTAAAGGGGAGGGTATCATGGCTAATGACAATAAGGGCAGTAACGCCCAGAGGTTTGATGATATGAGCAATGCCGACTTAGTCGCATTTATTGGCGGCGACGTCGACCCAGGCACCAACCGGGCGGATCTCATCGTCATGGCGGTAGAGACAGACGCAAACCGGCGTAACCAGCGTTAGGAAGCGAAACCGGTCAATTCGTGGCAGATCTTTGTATCAGGTATATTAAAGACTAGGCGTAGAACCTAATCTTTAATATACCTTTTCATTAACGGGGCTATCTTGTATTTTTCTGGTTGGCGCCGATAGCTATAAATGCCGCACCTATAGGTAACCATGCGGCAAAGATCGAAATATGGCCGAAGAACATTGCTATGATGCCAGCCGCCATAAAGATCACCCCGACCGTCGAGTATGCCTTACTAGTGTCATTCATTTTTTTCATAAATTTAAGTATAACCGGCAACGACAGTTACTCACACTACAAAATCTAGTTCCGCAGTTCAAGCACTACTGGTAAGTTTATTAAAATGCTAAGTGTAGATTTACGCCCAAAAGCAGAAGTGGCCAAAGGACAATTGCCAGCACGGCTGATAGTATATTATCGATTGACCCGAGAGCTACGAGATAGCCTCGATTACTGGCCATTATGATTCCGATTATTATATAAATGATTGTAATAATAGGACTACGTTTCATGGTTCGACCCTTCAGTGGCTTAGTTACTTAATTCAATTATGCTTTGAAATCTTCTTTTATACAATCTAGTATTCTTCGCTGTCTCAGTTTACATAGTTTGAATTTGGAATACCTATTGTAAGCGGGCAAGAATCATCAAAATCATCTTTGCCCTAAGACGATGTAGTAATAGTTGACATATTTTACTCTTGTCAGTCAACGCAATACTTCATAGATGAGGAGACACTATGTTTTGTATAGTACTGCTACGGGTGCTGCATGGAGGTGTAGTCGGCACCTTCAGCACAATTAATTAACAAGAGGGGGTGAGTATGAAGACTAGTATTAAAAGAATAGGTGTCATGAGTGCGGGAGTACTATCGGCAGGTCTCATAAGCATGACTGGTGTAGCTTCAGCTAGCACCGGTTCATGGGGTAACCAAAGCGATTGGCGTTTTGACTCACAGCATAGTCAGCGCTTCAATCGGCCGTCGCGCAACAGTGAAGTGAGGAACACTAACAATGTGCGCATTACTAACACTACCAATCAAACAGCTACGTCAGGCGATGTAAAAGTTGAAAATAATGATGACGTAAAGGGAAAAATCACTAGTGGCGATGCCAGTAACTACAACAGCGCTGAGTTTCAGGTCAACGTTAGAAATAATTAATCATAAAAACGCTCAAAAGGTAAAAAAGAGGGGTGCTCGGGCACCTCTTTTTTACTGAAGAAAAAGTAAGCTGGCCAATGAAGAAACTGAAGCCTAGTCAATAAATATGACTTATAAAGCAGATATTTTTTTATATGATTGACCGTCGTTGCCATACTCCGGACTTATCGATCAGTAACACTTACGGCAGTTTTGTAATGAAGTGTGGGGGGGTAGATTGCATCTGTCTTATTAACGGTTTCTTCGCCGCCAATCGGGCTTCCAACCATGACGACGCTGCTTCCTATTGTGATTGCCGGGACGGCTATGCTCAGGGGCATTCAAGCTGTCAGCAAATTCCTTATCGAGCCAGCTCTCCAGCTTGGCGAGTTTAAAGAGTTCGATTTTTTCTCTCTTGGGCAGCTCTGCGACAGAGATCGCACCATGAACGATGCCACGAACCTTTTCTTCGATTCGTTTCAGGGGGATAGCCGGTATGCGGTGGAAGTTAGCGTTACTTAGAGTCTGGCGTTGCTTTTCCAACTGTTGCAGCAGCCAACTGGCATATTGAGCGATGAACAGCTTTTGATTGCCAGGAGTCCGATCCAATATAGGCGTTCCTGAAACTTCGATAGTACGTCCGCGGAACTTTATTTGTCCCCGTTCTGCCAATGTACCAAGGTATGCATCGAAATAAACTTTGCTTTGGCCAATTTTGAAGAGGTCTGGCGCCAGTTCCTGAAGCCAGACTGGATTGACTGCCGTAATGTCGTTTACCAGGTGTAATGTCTCCAAGCCCCTAGGCGTCGCCACTTCCAGATCAAATGGCGTCCCGGTAAAGATGCCGGCCCCCTTGACCACGCTGGTAGTAGAAATCTCACGGCGCTTCTTAGAATGCAAATGGACAGCTTCATTGATACCTTCAAGTATCCATATCTGATGCAGCTGACCGGCAGTGATACATTTGAGCAAGGGCTCTTCCTCATCAGGCTGGACTGGCACGGGAGAGCTATCTTCTAGACCCAGGTCCCGGGCAAGCCGCACTCGTACTTCCTCTGCTTTATCTACGTTTTTACTTATAATGCCGAGCTCTTCATACTCTTCTTCAGGTATTGATGACATAGCCAGAAAAATATCGTACTGCGCCAGCAAGTCTGAACGAGACTGGCGGGTATAACGGCGCCAACCGCTATACCGAGGACCACCTTTTACGATGCCACCTACCTCCTGGATGGCTATGATAGTCGCCAACTTCAACCGTATTTCCGGAGAATATTTTTCTGATTCCACGAGCATCCTGCCATAACTCGATTCGACAGGGAAGCGCTCCATCCGGCGACCTATATCTGTGACAATTCCACCTTTTAGAGCGCCAAGGCTGGTGAGAGTGCGTTTGGCGCGTTTTATAGTATTTTTGCTTGGCGCGTGGAAGAACTCAAGGCTTTCAATGTCGATACTAATATTAGCCAAACGCAGTACGAGCCGGTCTATGTGTTTGCGCATGATCTCCGGCACGCCGTATGCCGGCCTGTCTTCTAATGGCGAACAGGACATGCGGTTGAATCGGGCTAGGGTATATACGCCTGGTTTTGTACGCCCTGCACGCCCGGCACGCTGTAGACAATCTGCCTGTGATACTTCTGATATAAAAAGTCCTTCAACACCGTTTCGCACTTCAGCCCTCCGTTCCAGCCCGGAATCTATGACGACATCTATGTCGTCGATAGTAATGCTCGTCTGAGCTATATTGGTAGAAAGTATCACCTTGCCATTAGCATATTTACCAAAAGCCTGTTGCTGGGCCTCCGGCTCGAGCTGGCTGTGAAGAGGGATAACCGGTACGCCGGAAGCCATGGCATCGATCTCTTCCGCAACTTGCTCAATCTCTGCCTTGCCCGGTAAAAAGACGAGTATGTTTGATCCACGCCGCTGCAACTGTGTTTCTATCTCGGCTACCAGGTCTTTCGCGTAGCGGTGTTCTACGGGATACGTTCTGCCGGGGACACTTATCGGCTGTACAGTTTCAAAATAAGCCGCCAGACTATCAGCCTCAATGGTCGCGCTCATAAGTACCAGCTTGAAACGAGGCTCTTCCTGGCAGCGCTTTTTCGCCCATGCTATGAGCACTTCCATATTCTCATTCCACTCATGTATCTCGTCCAGTACGAGTACTTGATGGTCGTTCGTACCGCTACCCGTCAGCTCACGGACCAGCTGCAGCCCGTCGGTACAATAGAGAATGATATTCTCAGGGCTGTCATCCTGTTCATGTGCAGTACGGTAGCCGACTAAGTTGGAGCAATCTTTGCCCATCCTCCAGGAAAATTCCTGTCGCACGCGTCCACTCAAATTCCTTGCTGCCAGGATTCGCGGCTGGGTAACGATTATTTTTTTATACCCATGCTCGGCTAGGAACTGCGGTACTTGCGTACTTTTACCGGCACCAGTCTCAGCCGTTATGATGGTAACCTGGTTGGTGTCAACGGATTCGACTATCTGTGCCCGCTGCTCATAAATCGGCAGTGCATATATAGAATCTAGAGAGACGGGTGTGTCTTTATTCATAAATACCATTGTAATCTACTTGCAACGAATAGCGTTTCAGTTCCGAAGGGGAAGGGAAATATGAACGATACTTTGCCGTACGGTTTGACTGCGGACGTGGCAACTGTCGCCAGTTACTGAGACCGGCATCAGTTTGAATCGTTCGCATCCAGTTCATTTAGAGCCTTACCGTACTCTTCTAGCGTAGTGCCCGGGAACTCAAGATAATACTTGGTACGATATCCTTCGAGCACCCTTTCGTCTAGAGTCGCAAGGCCTAGCGGATACACAGTTGCCAGTATCTCGGCATCAAACG
>JAQGGU010000031.1 GCA_028289265.1 Candidatus Saccharimonadota bacterium
GCCGGTTTCGGCATCAAAGAACTTATACTTTTGCCAGTCATAATCGAATCCTTTAGGTAATGCTCGCACTTCCTCTACCCATGCAAGCATGGTGTCTCTATCTTCAAGTTCGGCATACCCTGGGCTACTGCCTGCAAATAACGCTTCAAATTTTGTTGCCAGACCTTCTTCGATAGCTATGCCAACTGCCGATTGGTCGGCCGGAGTAGTTTCATAACTGTAGCTGCGAAACACATGATAACTTTCATGAAAGTAAGTAGCCCTTAGTTCTGTAATCTTTTCTGCTTCGGGTGCATTGAACTGAGGGTCGTAGGCGAGCTTAACCAGATTAGGGCTCCAAGTAGCTCCTCCTGTCGCAAAATCGGGCACCAAATAGTTATTGTCGAACTCAATTTCAACATCGTCGGGTAAACCGGGAAGTAATGTCTGCAATTCTTGGTGCCAAGAACTGGCTAACTTTCGTAGTTCAGTCTCTAAAGACGGCTCAATAGTAGGAATTTGTTCGGCTGAACTCATGCCGGAATTATAGCAAAGTTCGGAAGTACCGATAGGGTCAATAAAAATAACAGATACGAAAGTGATGGTGCCCCGGGCTGGACTCGAACCAGCGACCTTGAGCTTAGAAGTCTCCTGCTCTATCCATCTGAGCTACCAGGGCTAATCGTCATTCGTGGTGCGGGTGCGGAGAGTCGAACTCCGCTCACCAGTTTGGAAAACTGGGATAATAACCGATATACGACACCCGCATGGTTACTGGTCGAATGTGACGAGAACAGAGGTGATTATAGCAGAAATGTAGAGTTTGTCTAACCTATATGGCATAAAAACAATGGCTAAACATAAACCTATTGACAAAAAGTCAAAAAAGGTATATACTGATGGGTGACAGTGAGTTGGAGTCATAAGGAGGGACAAGGCTATTTAGCTTTGTCTTTTTTCTTTGGGCCCTATGTTACTGCCGTATAAATTAACGGAGGTTACTGCTAATGTACCAAGGTCCAGACATTGCCCCTGTAGTAGCTACAGGTGCAACATTAGGTGCTTTGACTCTGCCCAGTACGGGTGGCGACTTTGTTGTTACTCTGGCAGTTTCAGTAGCAGCCGGCTTAGTTGCTTGGGGCGTTTTGTACGCTCGCAGCGCTAGGTAAGTTCGGAAGGGTGGATACTATGAATAAGACTGGGAATGTTTTTACGAAAGTACGAAACGCAATCGGAGCACTGTTCATAGTAGCCATCGTTCTTATAGTGCCCTTATTTTCCGTATGGCAAATAGGGCGTTTCTTCTATGGTGGGCCTAAACGCAGCGATAAAGCTCTCAGTAGTCTCGTCACGCGTCCTGCCGATACAAACCAGACTGACCCTCGATTATTTGATGAACCCCTTATTAGCGTCACCTTCGATGATGGCTACGAAACGACTTATACAAAGGCCATGCCGCTATTACAGAAGTACGGCATCCGAACTACACAATATGTCTTATCCGGTACTGCGGACGACCCTACCTATGTTAGCTGGGGCCAGATAAAGCGTATGCAGGAGGCGGGACATGAAATAGCCTGCCACACCGTCAATCACGCCGACCTGAGAACTCTTGACGATGAAGACTTGGATATACAAGTACGGACATGTAAAGAAGAACTCAGTAAGCGCTTTGGACCTGTTTATAACTTTGCGAGCCCATATGGTTCGCAGGATAAGCGGACTTTGGCGGTTATTGGCAAGTACTTCAAGTCACAGCGCAATACCAATGGTGATCCGACAAATGGCGTGAGTGCAGTAGACGTTAACCTGCGTGCCAACTTCGACCCGATCAACATAATCGGAGTTACCGTCCGCCAGGACACTACAGTAGAGCAGTTGCGGCAGCTAGTGGCTTACACAAAAGCCAACAACGCCTGGCTTGTCCTGACATATCACCAGGCCGATGATCACAACTCAAAGTTTTCTGTCACGGAAAAAGATTTTGAACATCAATTCGCCTACCTTTCTAGTACCGATGTACGCATCGTGACGATGCAAGAAGCACTAAAGAATTATAAGCAACAGAGAGTGGGACAATAATATGAGCACAACTAGCATATCTCGAGGTAACTACAGCAGTTACGTGGCAGAACGCCGCAATTACCAGCGTCCGATGTCGTATGCCCAAATGATGCCGCGCCGTTTGTATGTCAGCGTTGGCCGCGTCGGCCATGTTGAAGTGTTGGCGGAAAAAACTGAGGCGCTTAGTCCTAGCCGCGGCAAGCTGGCACTACTTATCGCTGGCCATAACGAAGAGCTCGTTATCGAGCAAACACTCCGCTCAGCAATAAAGTCTGGTATGCGTCCTCAGGATATCTTTGTTGTTGATGATAACTCCGATGATGCTACCCAGGAGATCGCCATTAGTGTCATCGGAAAAGACAATGTCCTGAAAGTAGACCGCAGCGGTAAAGGACTTGCACTCACAAAGGGCGCTGCTCATTTTAACCTTACTGAGCGCTACCAGTGGATACACATCGCTGATGCTGACGGTGGCTTCGCGACTGCTTACTTTGACATATTTAGAGATCGCCTTGACCCGCGGTACGCTGCTGCTACCGGTTATATCCGCAGCCTTCCCGGCAGTACAATCGGACAATACCGTGTGTACGAGTACACCCTCGGTATGGAAATCCACCGGCGTTTTCAGGCTATGACCCACACCGTATCGGTGATCCCGGGCCCGACTTCATGCTTCCGTGCCGATATCTTCCAAAGGGTCAACTTTGCCAATAAATGTATTACTGAAGACTTTGATGTGACGCTGCAGATCCACCGTCAAAAGCTGGGTAAGATCCAGTTTATTCCTGATGCCGTGGCCTATACTCAAGACCCTCTGACGCTCGGCGACTTTACTAAACAGATCACCCGCTGGAACCGCGGTATCATGCAGGGTATTCGCCGCCACCGTGTCGGACTGAAGGCGTCGCGTGTAGACGCGTACTTGTCTTACCAGATCCTGCAGAACTTTATGCTGCTCTTCAACTACGCAGTTATGTTGCCGTACATGGCCGTTACGCGACAGTCCATGGATGTGATCGCAATGGCGTTCCTTCTTGATGTTGCAATACTCTTCGGTATTGTGATGGCTATCGTTATGAAGTCCGGCCGCAAAGATATCTTGAGCGCCTTCCCGCAGATCTATATCATGCGCTTTGTTACGCTCTACATATTCCTAAAGGAATTCATGAATGTCATGGTGCTAGGCAAGTATCGCGTCACTGAAGGAATTTGGGGCACGGCGGGCCGCCGCTTCAAGAACCCTGTGACGGTCTAGGGCCGTTGCAGCAGCTCATAGCAAATTGTCATATTTCTTGCTTGGGCGCTCCTTAGTCTCCATTCGCGGTCGTTTGCACCTTCATTTCCGTGCAGTATTGAATCGAGCCAGAAACTCATAAGGTACATCAGCATTTGCCGATCGAATGCCCCGGGATACGCGCTATAAGGGTCTAGGCCCGACTGGTATACGTCGATAAACAGCGAAGTAGCATCGAGACTTTCGTCTCCTATACAAAGCCAATTCCAATCAATCAACATGCCTCGGCCTGTTGCTGGATTGTAACCAAAATTGTCTCCGCGAATATCCTCATGTATTAAAGTATCTTCGCGCATCCGCCAGCCGGACTGCTGTTCTGCGAATTGATGCAGCTGAGCCGTATCAAATGTGATAGGGCTACCGAGCGTGGTTAGTTTGCCGTTAAGAATATCCAAATTACCGGGCTGGAGCAAATGCGCCCATTTCAAGTCATGCGATACTATATTGTCTGATTTGAAACTGGCGTGGCCGATAAACAGGTCTTTGTATTGTTGCAGGGCGGATCTCGCATCCATCACAGCATCGAGCTTATTTTTATCCCAATTATTTTCAAAATTGGCACCGTCTAGGTAAGTGATAGCCATGCCAGTATGATCATCCTTGCATGCCAGAAGTTCTGGGATGAAGGGATATCTTGCGGCGGTAAGTTTTTGATAAACTATAATTTCTTTTTTTAGCCATTTTTCTGTTAACTCGCTATCTGCTATTTTTACAAACACTTTCGTGCCGTCACGCAACTCTACTATGCCTCGTGTGGCCGTAGTAAATCCCCCGTCAACGCTAACTATATTCCCGAGTTGTGGAGCGATGTCACGGTTCCAGTCATACGATAGCGAAAGTGGGGCTATATTAGTCATGCCTTCATAATAGCAAGAACTCTAAATGTTAAGGCCGTGGATGAATATGAGGGTTAGCGGGGGAGGGCTTGGGAGGTGATGCGAGGGACGTCTTCCGGGGATATAGGCGTCGCGGTGCTTGGCTTCGGGCTAATCTGGGCGGCGCTAATGACCAGGCGGTTCTTGTTGGTGCCTACTGGCGTACAGGTGATGAGTGTTAGGCGGGGGTCGTCAGTGTGCTTGACGACGGTCAGGTCGGTAGGGGGTACGACGCGCTTTTCAGATACGCGGTAGATATAACGGGTACCTTTATAGTCAAGTGTGATGCGGTCACCCACTTCCATCTTATCGAGCATGGTAAAGACGAATTTATAATCACCAGGGGCCCATGCTTGTCCGCTAGAGTGACCGAGGACAACCATATTGCCGGCCTGGCCAGGCAAGGCTGTGTTGCCATAGTGGACGACGCCGCGGCGCAGGGCTAGCTGTACCTTACCTTCATTGAGGCTGGTTTCGTCGTAGACTATTGGCGCATTGACGTTAATCTTGGGGATACCCAGGGCTACCGAATCTACGGGTGGAGCAAAGGTGCTGCTGACGAACGTACTTTGACTATTTGAATTAGTGAATCGGTACTGTGCCTGAGCCATGATCCATTGGCTGTTGAGGGCGCCAAGAATGGCTACAAACATGCCCACGCCAAGCAGGGGCGGCAGGATATTGTGCCGAAAGCTAATAGCGGCCTTGGGGTGGACAGGCTTAGGGTAGAAGGTTGGTGTCGGTGCATAAGTGTCTGCCATAATGAGCTAATTATAGCATAAAAGCTTTAGAATTACAATACTAAGACAACAAAAATACTAATCTTGCAATGTATAGCCACGCGAAGTGGTAATGATGCTTTTCCAAGGTCCAGACGGCACATCTGCAGCTCGTACAAAGCCCCAGTCGGTGTTATCTGAGCCAGTGAGGCCTAAGTAGTCGCGAATGGCAGGCGATACATCGAGTCCCGCATGCAAGCCATCTGTATTACGGGGCTCGGCCTTACCGAAGACGTAGGCGGTGTCGTCTTCCTCAAATGGACCGACATCTTCCCATTGAGCATAAGCTACGCGGTCGTTATGACGTATTGCTACCCAGATATTCTTGCACTGTGAATGCGAACGGTCGGGTGTCACAGCCAAACGGGCGCACTCCTCGGCTGAGTTCTTCGGCTCTCCATCTGGAGCAAAATCGTTGTAAGGCAGGGCAACATAAAAGGGATTTTCTTTCGGGGTGAAATCCGCTGGTAGATAGCCGTTACGTGCATCGGGTGAGTCGATACCGCCGTAATGCTCCTGCCATTCTCCGTCCCAGGCACTGTCGGCATTGGGGATGTAGCCATTGGCCGCGTCGCTTGATTCGCCTATCCAAAAGACGGTGGTCATGATACCGGTGTGGGAAAACTGCGGGTCTGCTATAGGATCCGGTGAGTCACCGATGGAATCTTGCGTCAGCGCAACGGTCGCTACGGCACAGATGCTTATCGCAAAAGCAGCAAGCCCTCCTCGAATGAGAAGGGCTTGGTTTTTGGCTAGAATGCTTTCCATGCTTTTACAGTTGAGCCAGGATTTCATTGAGGGCTTGCTCAACGGTCTTTACGGTGACACCGCTTTGCTTGACGATGTTCAGCTCGGCGTCGAGGTTGGCAGGAGTAACTGCGTATGTAGGATCGGCAGCACCTGCATCTACCTCGTGGTAGACAAGGACGAGCCATGAGCTGTCTTTGATAGCCTGGTTCACCCATGTCTGTACCTGCGCGGGCGTAGTGGTGCTCACGATGTTCTGTACGCGGATGTTCGTGATGCTGAAGTTGTCCTTAGTGTTGTAGCCGACATCTGTCGAGCGGTGTGAACGGTACTTCTGCATAATCTGGTTCGTGGAAGCTGCGTTGTATGCGCCGTATGGGCTCGCAAAGTTGGTAAAGCTAGCGGCTGACATGCCGATGCCAGTTAGGAATCCGCCAGGAATAGTGAGCTCTGTGTTGAGCGCGCTTGCAGAAAGCTTTGTAACATCAGCGTGAGTGCGGGTGTGCCAACCAAGTTCGTGTCCGGCAGCGGCGTAATCCTTGACCATCTGGTACGTCATGTAGTCATCCCAGCCGCCCATGATCGGCTCGCTGTTGAGGTACTGCGTGGAAGGCAGTCCGTACTTCTGTAACAGCGGGAAGCCGTTGGTGTAGATAGAGCGCCAGCCGTCATCAAATGTGATGCTAACGAGTGCGCGGTTGAAGTGCTGCGGAACGTATTCCGTAAGAGAGTAGTCGTCGGTCTGGACATAGCCGACACTGTAGACGACTTGGAAGATGGTCAGGTTTACGGCGCCGACAGGAGCGGTGAACTGGGTAGAGGCTTTTTGCCAATCAGCAGTGCTAGGGTTTATTGATCCGAGCCAGAAGTACTGGATAGATCCGTCGCCCATGGTGACCATGGCGTCGAGCTCAGTCGTGACATTGCTCTTGTACCAGTTGCTATAGTCGTATGTCTTGCCACCGGTTACAGGGACTTCTTTGAAATACCACTTGGCGTCGCCGTCCTGGTAACTGGTGATAGTTGCTTTAAGGCTGTGCGTGCCGGTGCGGCCGGTAGCTTCGTAGGAAAGTGTACGGGTGTTAGTGCCCCAGCCATCACCGGTCCAGCTTGTCGGTGCGGGAGTGCCGCTTTCGACAGATTCGTTGGCAATCAGGTTGGTAGATGGTACAGGCGGAGGTGTCGCCGTATTCTGGACGTTTATAGTGACAGGACTGCTTGTGGTTGTCAGGCCGGATGCGTTGGTAGCAACAGCAGTCACGGTGTGGTTGCCATTGGCGGCTGACTTACTGTCCCAGCTGATGCTGTAAGGAGCGGTTGTATCGGCCGTGCCGACATTAGTGCCGTCTACTTTGAATTGTACAGAACTAACTGATTGGGCGTCTGAAGCGTTGGCGCTCAAGGCTATTGAACTGTTCACGGTCGAACCAGCTGTAGGAGCTGAAATCGCAACGGTTGGAGCAGTAGGTGCTACGGTGTTCTTTACGGTGACGCTTACGGCAGTAGAAGTAGCGGTACCGCCAGCAGTGTTACGGGCAACGGCTGTAAGGCTGTGACTGCCATTAGCGACGGTTTTCGTGTCCCAGGATACGCTGTATGGAAAAGTAGTATCTTCAGTTCCGAGGTTAGCACCATCAAGTTTGAACTGTACGCCAGCGACTGGAGTCGTGTCGGTAGCAGTAGCGCTGACTGTAGTAGACGCGCTTACAGTGCTGCCGTTTGCCGGGGCAGTTACTGATACGCTTGGCGTCGTTGGTGTAGCAGCGTTCTGAACATTTACGGTGACTGATGAGCTGGTAGCCGTCAGGCCGGCAGCATTTGTAGCGATAGCGGTTATCGTGCGTTGGCCATTTGCAACACTGGCCGTGTTCCAGCTCGTGCTGTAAGGACTGGTCGTGTCTGGGGTGCCGACGTTGGCGCCATCAACTTTAAACTGAACTGATGACACGGCCTGCGCGTCTGATGCACTAGCACTCAGAGTGACAGTACCGTTCACCGTAGCATTGGCTGTAGGGGCGGTCATACTTACTGCAGGCGCTGTAGGTGGAGTAGTAGCCTGTGTCGTCAGGCTGAAATCGTCTGTGGTGATTTCGCCGACGCTGCTAAGCGAGTGATAAACAGTAATCTTAGCGGCATTCGCGGGTGTTTTAAAAGTATAAACAGCCTGATTCCAGGCATTCGCACTGCTGGCGCGGTCGCCAAGCCATATGTAGCTAATCTTGTTGTCAGTAGAGGTGATCTCGACATCTACGGTGCTTTTAGCATTGCTTTTGTACCAATCGCTGAACGTGTAGGTAGTGTTGGGTTGAACGGCTACAGGGGCGAAATACCACTTGGCGTCACCGCTTGTATATGCGGTAGTTTTGGTTGAAGCGCTATAGGTACCGCTTTTGCTACCACTATTCTTGTAAGTAAAGGTAGAAGTATTGGTGCCCCATTTGTTGGTTATCCAAGATGTTGGTTTACCCGAACTATTTAACTCCAAAGAAGGGTTTGGAATGAGATTGGTATTGGTGGCCTCTGCAGCCAAAATAGGAGTAGCCGACAACGCAGCTACAGCGAGCAGTACAAAGCTTATTACTAGAGACAAAAACCTCTTCATGATGTATACACCTACTTAAGCAATTTAATAAGTAACTGCATACATAAAACCACGAATTGGCCATAAAGTCAAGTATCTAAGATAATCTACTACTTAAGGTTAACAGTAACCGGGGAGGGTTAAAGTTCGTGCATGACGGTGATGTGCGCACCGAGAGAGTTGAGGCGTTCTGCAAGGTCTTCGTAGCCACGGTTGATGGTATAGACATTGCGCAGGGTGCTGACGCCGTTAGCCGCAAGCATACCTATCAGAAGCAGGCTGGCTGGGCGAAGTGCTGGAGGGCAGACCACGTCCGCGATCGTGAATCTTGTCGGGCCAGTAACATAGACGCGGTGCGGGTCGGCTAGCTCAACACTGGCGCCAACTTTGGTCATCTCGGTGTAGTAGATAGCGCGGTTTTCGTACATCCAGTCGTGGATCAGGGTGCGGCCTTTAGCTACGGCTGCGATTGGTACGAAATACGGTAGGTTGTCGGCATTCAAACCTGGGTATGGCAATGGATGTATCTTTTCGGGAGAGGCGCTCAGCTTCCCGTCATGTTTCTTGATCGTAAGGTCTACGAGTTCCGTTTTGCCATTATTGGCCTTGTAACGCTCCGACATTTCATAGTTCAGGCCCATCTTTTTGAGCTTGAGCAGTTCGAGCGACATGAAGTTGATAGGGACGCGGCGGATAGTGATTTCCGAATTAGTAGTAATGGCGGCACTGACAAAGAACATCGCCTCGATAGGGTCTTCTGCGGGGGCGTAAGTAATGTTTTTCTTTATTTCTTTGACGCCTTTAACTCGCAGCGTACTGCTGCCGATACCTTCGATCTGTACGCCGAGCTTCTGCAGGAAGAAACAGACGTCCTGGACCATGTAGTTGGCGGCGGCAAATTCTATGAGGGTTTCCTCCGTGGTACGGGCAGCAGCTAAAAGCGCGTTTTCAGTGGCGGTGTCTCCTGGTTCGTACATGGTGATGCGGCCAGGAGCTTTTTTGTTGACGCTGACGTTATAGTGGCCAGAGGTAGCGACGATGTCCACGCCAAACTCTTCAAGTGCGAATAAATGAGGAGCCACTGTGCGTGTGCCAAGCTTACAGCCACCGGCGTAGGGAATCTTGAAGGTAGGATAGTCGTGGAGCAGCGCGCCGATCATCATAAGGACAGAACGGGTCTTGCGGGCAGCCTTTGCGTTTATCTTGTCGAGCTTCAGCTCGGCAGGACGGCGAATCTCGAGGTCGTTACCGGGCAGCCATTTTACTTGGACGCCCATACTCTCGAGTACTTCAATAATGCGGTAGACTTCTTCGATTCTTGGGAACGACTTGAACTTGGTCACACCGTAGTTGAGTAGACTGGCGCAGAGCAGGGCTACTGCAGCATTCTTGCTCGTTTTGAGTGTAATCTCTCCATGCAGTTCATGGCCGCCTTCGATCCTCAGATTCATGGCACTGCCATTTAAACTGATGAGCTGTTTGTTGAGCACATCGCTGATGCGTCCGAGCGTCTCCATGCTGAGGTTTTGTTTGCCGTGTTCCATGCGGTTGACCGCTGACTGGCTAGTGTTTAAGCGCCGGGCGAATTCTGCCTGCGTAAGGCCGCGTTCCTGGCGTATTTGAGCAATAAGTGTACCGATTTTGTCGTTCGTTGTTTCCATATACGCACAAATATATCATATATGGTGTTATAAGTACAAGCGCTAAACGGACATAAAACTAAAGAGAAAATATATGTTAATTTCTACTATATCACTCGGCTCCATCGGTTGCTACAATGAAAACTATGGTTTAATCATCTCTTCCCACCGGCTTATAACTATGTAATGACTTGAAATGAGGGTAATCATGAATATGCAAGACGAAGAGATACAACGATTAATTGAGGCGGAAGAACAGCGCCAGCGCGAGGGACTTGAGCTTATTCCTAGTGAAAACTATGTGTCGCCAGATGTATTGGCGGCGATGGGGAGTATATTTACCAATAAGTATTCCGAGGGTTATCCTGGCAGACGCTACTATGGCGGCCAGGAAAACACCGACCAGTTAGAGACTATCGCGATCGAACGCGCCAAGAAGCTTTTTAAAGCTGATCACGCCAATGTCCAGCCGCATTCTGGCGCTCCGGCAAATGAAGCCGTTTATAGTGCCTGGCTCGAGCCGGGTGATACGGTGCTTGCGATGGATCTCGGCCATGGCGGCCACCTGACACATGGCGCCCCTGTGACGCGCAGCGCCAAGCTGTACAACTTTATCCGTTACAAGATGAAAGACCCTGCTACAGGCGAAATCGATTACGACGAGCTGGCCGAGCTGGCACGCACCCACAAACCAAAGATTATACTGGCGGGATTCAGCGCATATCCGCGCGAGCTCGATTACGCAAAGTTTGGCGAAATAGGTAAAGAAGTCGGCGCGTTACTTATGGCGGACATGGCGCACATAGCCGGGCTTATCGTCGCTGGCATCGCCAAGAATCCCTTTGATTATGGCTTTCATGTTATTACCACGACTACTCACAAGACGTTACGCGGTCCTCGCGGCGGCCTCATCCTCACGAAGGGAGTTGTAGGCAACCCATTAAAGGCGCCTGAAAAAACTTTGGAAAATATCCCAACGCTCATCGACCGTGCCGTATTCCCTGGTATGCAGGGGGGTCCGCACATGCATATCATTGCCGCCAAAGCAGTTGCTTTTGGCGAAGCCCTGAAGCCGGAGTTCAAGACGTACGCCAAACAGATCGTAAAGAATGCTTCTGCACTGGCTGATGCTTTGCAAGAACGTGGTTTTTACCTCATGACTGGCGGTACTTCTAACCATTTGATTTTGGCTGATGTACATCGCAGCTTTGGGCTTGATGGCAATGTGGTAGAGGTAGCCCTGGATAAGATCGGCCTAACACTCAACAAGAACTCCATCGCTGACGATACACTGCCTCCGTTCCGTCCGAGCGGTATCCGCTTGGGTACGCCTGCCATCACGACGCGCGGCCTCAAAGAAAATGATATGGAGCAAATCGCTGAGTGGATGAAACGAGCCGTCGACGCCCATGAAGACGACGCGAAACTCGCTAAGATCCACGAAGAAGTGAAAGCCTTCGCTCTCAAATTCCCGCTCCCAAGTGACGCCTCTTAGCGCTTCTGGCGAGTCCCGGTAGCGCGGCTGATTAAAATGCCGGCTGCAACGGCGAAGGTCATCTTGCCAACATCAACCGCATGTTTACCTATTTCGCGTCGGATTCGCGGCCATCGCGACACTCCTTTTGCAATCATAGCATCTCTGAACTTGCTAGTATCGGCTTCGATCCCATTTACGAAGTAGCTCATGGTTTGTGTCAAAACTTCATCCATAAATGATTCCTCGTCGAGTGTCTTTAAACCTTCTTCGATACTCTCATCCAGTGAGGTTTGTGAACCTCTGACTTTTTGCAATTTGTCACTGCCCATAAGTGCATTCAAATGATCGACCCTTTGTCCATCTTCTTGCTGTAAGAAATCGAAGGTCCGATGAGCGAACTGAGCGCAATCCATATCCATTCCCATTACTTGGAGAAAGTCGAAAAACGCTTGACGGTAATCACCCACACCTACTGTCAAAACTGCATCTTCTTGTTCCTCGGGTTTCTCGGCGTATTGTGTACACGCATCAAAGTATTGGGTTCTGGTGTTGTCGAGAGTGAGGACCACTTCTTGAATGCGCTCGTGCAGATTATTCGATGATGGTGTAGGATCCGGCAGTTCGGCGGTGGGTGAAGAAGACATTTGTAATGAGGATACTTGTGCCAGCCCGGGGATTCAAGGGTCGTTGCGAATTTTACGGTAAAAGTTCGGGTTCTTGCTGGAGGGTAATGTAAAACTTTTCGGCTACGGCTGCGGTTATTTTATCTCGGAATTTTAGGAGGTCTGCTGTCGTATTGGCTTTTTCGTTCACGAGCACTAGCGGCTGGGTTTTCCAGGTGGCCATTCCGGTCTCTTTGTCGTGCTTGTTCTTGAAACCGGCCTGTTCAATCAGCCAAGCGGCAGGGATTTTGATAAATGCAGGGTCATCCGTCGGCCAATGGGGGATATCTGGGTAATCGGCTTGTAACTGGGGTAGCAGTTGTGCACTGATCACGGGATTTGCGAAGAATGAGCCATTGTTGGCTACCTTGGCAGGGTCAGGTAATTTGTGGGAACGGATATCAATGACCGCATCTCGTATTTCAGCTGGAGTATAGGTCTCGCCTTTGTGGTGAGTGGACAGGTACTCACCGAGCGCACGGTAGAAAGGTGGCAGGGGGTTTTGCTTTATAAGATGCAGGGTGATGCTCATGATAAAAAAGCGGTCGCGGTCGGTCGTCTTGAACCGGCTGGTTCGATAGCCGAAGGCACAGTCTGCCGCCGGAATAGTCACAAATTGGCGGGTATGGAGGTCGTAAGCTTCAATGCTGACTAGTGTATTGGCTATTTCCTGGCCGTAAGCCCCGACATTTTGTATCGGAGTCGCACCGGCTGTTCCGGGTATGAGCGATAGGGCTTCTATACCGCTGAGCTTGGCTTTTACAGATCGTTCTACGACGCTATCCCAGTTTTCCCCGGCCCCGACAGTGATGTAGGTGTTGAAGTCGTCCTCGGCGAATTCCTCATAGCCCATGATCTTATTGACAAGCAGTAGTCCTTCAAAACCTTCGTCACGCCAGATGATGTTGCTGCCGCCACCGATCATCAGCGGTGGTGCCTGGTGTTCTACAGCCCATGTCACGGCTTCCTCTATCTCGCTACGCTGGGTTATCTCAGCGAAGTAACGTACAGTACCGCCGAGCCGCATGGTTGAATGATTTTTGAGCGGTACGTTTTCTTGAATTTGCATATGCTTATTATAACCTACCCTTGTAAGTAAAACGCTGCGCTTGCTTCGCGGAGCTGAGAAGTTTAGTATGAGAGTAGTGCAAGACCATCAGAATATGCCACCATTCAAGACTTTGGGGACACGTCTGAAATACTTACGAGAGCAATCGCGTGAGAGCCTCGCAGAAGTTTCAGGCGCTGTTGAGATTGATGAAGATAAACTGGAGCGCATCGAGCAAGGTATCGAACGTCCCAGTGAAGAGATTCTCATGTTACTCATGAGCCATTTCAACATGCAGGATACCGAAGCGGTACAGGTATGGGAATTGGCCGGCTATGATAGAAGGCTAGGTCCTGACCTAGTGGTCCCCGAGGAGCTTATGAACGGTAGGCCGGTTGTCATGCTTTTGGCGGTGGATGTACGAACGCAGTACACGGATGGCGTAGATATAACAGCCGACAAGGCCGGCTTGACTATGGCCTTTACACAGCAAGGCGCCCAAGGTAGACAACCCGTTGCTAAAGTGGGCATGAGCATCGAGCAAGCAGAGGCTACGGCGCAAGCATTGCAACAGGCGTTACTACGCGTGAAATATATGCGGCGAAAGGGTTTGCCTTCTCCTGGCAAGCCGAACGATTCTAAGGACCAGACGCATTAAAGAAAATTTGAACCATTTTGACTGCACGTAAGATTATTCACTGTGCTCATGCTTACCCTCCTCTATACTTACAAGTACTTTAAGGAGAAATGTACGCATGTTACGAAGGAATTTGAACTGGGATAAAGTCGCTGAAACGCAATTTGAATCTTTGGATAAGGATATACGCGAAGATTGGAGTGACCTCCGCAAAATTACGCTCGATAACGCTTAAACATTGACTATCGAATAACTAACCCGCTGGAATTCCGGCGGGTTTTATTATTAGCCGGTACCAGGTATGCCCAAACAAAAAAAACCGCACTCGAGAGGTGCGGTTTTTTTAAGGTCAATACGCTCGGAGCCTAGGAGGCTTGGTCGCGTAAGTCATCTGCTTTGCCGCGGGCACGCTGGGTACCTTGTTTTACGTCGGCGGCAACTCGGCCTTTGTTGGCCTGGGCTTTATCGTAGAGGTCGCTGAGCATGCGCGAGGCCACATCGCGTCCGCCAAGACCGAATGCTAATGCCATTCCAAGTGCCGCGCTACCAAGCAGAGCGGCGTACGTAATGGTCACAATAGCCGGCGCTATCTTCAGCTGGTTTAGGATCATGAATGAAGCGATGCCCATGATAACTACCGGAGCGGCCGTACCGACTATCTTACCGGTGGGCGTATCACCCATAGCGTTCGCAATGAGCGTTGCTACGCCGCCTGAAATCGCACCTGCTGCCAAGAAGATAAGTATTGCGGCAAGGACGTTAGGCAAGTAATCGTAAATACCTTCAACGAACTGGACGAGTACCGGTATACCAAGTACTGAAACGGCTATAGAAATCGCAAAGAAGAATATTACCCAATACACAATAGTTGCTATTGTGCCCATGGGGTTAGGGATGGCGCGCTGGATAAAGTTACCGCCTGCGCCGCTGTGGACACGTTGATTGAGCTGAGCTCTTCCCAGTAAATTGTGCACGGCAGCTGCGACTGCGCGAGCAACCAGGTAACCGATTAGAATAATAAGTAGCGCACCTAAGAATTTAGGCAAGCCATTTACGATGTGTCCAATAAAATCGCTGACATACTCGCCAACTGATCGTGTGTTATCTCGCATATGGTCTCCTCCGTATTAGTTAATATATTTAATATACTGGAGGCGACAATTGAGAACTATGAAATTTATCACTCCTTAGAACTGGGTGTTTCGATACGCCGTCGCTCATAACGTGCGAATACGTGGTGTAATGTCAGAATCCATAGGATGCTGACACACCAGCCGGCTATAACATCCGAAGGATAATGTACGCCCAAGTAGAGGCGACTGATACTGACTAGTAGCGTGTAGAGTATGCCGAAAACAATAGCGTGCCAACGGTATTTGGTACGCCAGGCGAGTGTAATGACTGCAAGAGCTAGTGCGCTGGAAATCATAGCATGACCGCTCGGGAATGAGTAGCCATCTTCTATTACGAGGTGCTGCCATAGGTCAGGACGTTCGCGGGCAAAGAACAGCTTGAGGATTACGTTGATGACTACTGTACCGCCTGCTGCGAACAGCAAGAAAAGCGCAAAACGCCGGCGCTTCAAGTACCACAGGGTTGCTGCTGCTATAGTAACTCCGACTGCGACGAAGGGTGCGCTGCCAAGCGCGGTGATGATTTCCATTATCCTGGTGATCGTAGAGGTAGTAAATGTATGGATGAATGTAAGGATGCTCACTTCGCCGGGAAGGGGTTCTGCGGAACGGATTTCATTTGCTAAGGAAAAGAAGATGAGAGCTGGTACCCAGAAAAGTACTGTCGAACGTATAAAATCCCAGATTAGCCGCTGTAATGATCTTTTTTGTCTAGGGCTTAGGTCTTCGTTTTTTGGCATGAATCTATAATAGCAAATTACTCATATGCGGGTGCATGAAAGTCTAATAACTCTCAACGGAAAGGATATCTTTCTCGATGTTTTCAAGCTCGGTCATTGCTTGGGGTGAGGTGGGAACGCATGCGATGTTCTTGTGGACATAGGCCGTTCGGCCATCTTTAAGTTTGATGTCTTTCAGCGACGCGAAGCCGCCATTGGGAGGGAGGCCTGGTTCAAAGCGAACAATGTATAAACGGGCGCATTGTTGCAGACGGGATATGTAGTCTGATGCCCGGTTCGGGTTGCTGTTAATAGGCTTTGCTAGAGTGGCTAGCACGCGGCTTGTGGTAAAAGACAGCGCGCTGCTCGTTTTGGATGGAGTCATGCCGGGATCGTATTCATATCGCAAGGTATCGTAGGGACCGCTTAATCCGAAGCGGACGTTAGAAGGGTAGACGTATTGTTTTTTCTCGGCTGCTGACACGACGGTCGGGATATAAATATTTTCTACTGCCTCCACCGATAGGTTAGCAGTCGACCGCAAGGATTCCCGTTGGTTGGCTTGCCATAAAATACTGACGTAACATCCCATGACGAGGAGTGTCAGAATAGAGACACCACTCAGTATATAGAGCGGAATCAAATGGTGGTGCGAGGCGTAATCATACTCGCGGGTTAGTCCGCTCTTCTTATTTTTTCGTTTCACAGTAAGTAGGTCCCACATCCTTTACTAAAACTATAAGTAAGAAATCGCCGAATAGCAATAGCGCTTATGATTGAATGAAGCGGTACGGTGCTGCAGGAATAATGAATCTAATGAGACTCAGTGCTCTCGGAGCTCGCAGAGTAGCCTTCTCGTTTGAGTAGCCGAGCTGAGTGGGCGGTGTTGGCGGCCAGACTTTTCGTGGTTCAGCCAAGCTAGACCTTAATATACTGGACAACATTCCCATACTCATTCTCAGTGAAATTTACAATTTTATCTTTCTTAAGAAATGCCGTAGTAAACCATAAAATTATGGATTATTAATGTCGGTTGGGTGTAATCTAGTAGCCGATTTAGGTGGATTTTTACGTTTTTTGACAACACAGTAACCATTTTCCGCAATGGTTACATCTTCAATACCTTCAACTTCGTGACCGTGCACCATGATAAAAGTATCTCTTGATTTGTGTATCTTATTGTAAGCTTTCGGCGATATCCTTATGCGTTGTCTGCACTTCTCATTTGAGCACTCACAAAAAAAATGTAAGAGCGCATCCTCATCAAATGCCATCGGAAGGACTCCTTCTTCGGAC
>JAQGGU010000036.1 GCA_028289265.1 Candidatus Saccharimonadota bacterium
AACGGAGCAAATTCAACTTTTGATAGGATCAACGCATCGCATAGTGGTTATGCAAGCCGACAACCCTGATGGTGATTCTTTAGGCAGTGCCCTGGCGCTCGAGCAAATACTCGGTGACATGGGTAAAGAGCCGTATCTGTACTGCGGCGTGCATATCCCTGATTATCTGCATCATATGCCCGGCTGGGACCGTGTCAGTAATGAATTGCCCTCGCAGTTTGATGCCACTATTATTGTCGATACCAGTGCCGACAGCCTATTCGGCGTATTAAACGAGTCTACTGGGCGTAGTGTGGTTGCCAAGAAGCCCTGCGTGGTGCTTGACCACCATGATGTAGAACCTGATATTCCGTATGCGACTGTCGTACTGAGCCCGCAGGCTGTGGCAACCGGGGAAGTGATTTATGAATTAGCCCATCAGCTCGACTGGCCATTGAACCTTGAGGCTAAGAAACTACTCGCCGGCTCAATTATGTCCGACAGCCTAGGGCTCACCAGCGAGGGCACCTCAGCCCGCTCAATTCACATTATAGGAGAACTTGTAGAAGGCGGCGTCAGTATCGCGGAGCTCGAGAATAATCGCCGCCAGCTAATGCGCAAATCACCCGAGATCACCGCCTACAAGGGAGAGCTACTGCAGCGTATAGAATATTTTGCCGATGGTCGCATCGCAGTTGTACATATTCCATGGCCTGAAATCGAACGCTATAGCTACGCCTATAACCCCTCAATGCTCGTTATCGATGATATGCGCATGACCACTGGTGTAGACCTGGCCATTGCCTTCAAGACCTATCCGGACGGCAAGATAACGGCCAAGATCCGAGCAAACTTCGGCCGTACAGTGGCCGGTGACCTGGCCAAGCATTTCGGCGGTGGCGGACATCCTTACGCGAGCGGCTTTAAGATTAACGACGGACGTACGTACGATGACATCAAAAAAGAATGTATCGAGATAGCAGCTAATTTGCTCGATCAACTTGAGAAAAAGTAGTTGCACCACCTATCCGGGCTTGTTATGCTAAACACCATTATGAACCAACTAAGCACTACCATGATGTATTGCTCGTAGGCAGTAAACCGTCGTGTGAAGTGTTGATGTCATAAAAGTACCAGTCAAACATAACCGCCTCCACGACAGGCGGTTTTTTAATTACACAAGGAGCTATATGAGCGAATCAATCCCTAATACACCAGAGCCTCAAATTGGTGACATGGAAGTTCTCCGCGGAGCGCTAAGGAACATGCTTGAATATAGAGATGCAGCGATATTCGAAGAGGTCAGGAGCCAGCACGCCGGCACACCCGTTTGGATTGATGACCCCACGGGCCACTATCCTCTTCGCAGGCAGCGCATTGGTGATCTGTGTGCGGAAGTTGGAGCGGCAGGCCTTGTCCGGGCTTACTTTCTGGACGAACCGCATGATAAGCATCATCCTGGGCGGCAATTCACGTTGAAGCCAGACAATCTGGGAGCTATTACAAAAACATTGTCTCCCGAAGATATAGAGTAAGCTACAATAAGGGTATGAAACTTTATAATACCCTCACTCGATCAGTACAGGACTTTGCCCCTCAGTCGTCAGATAAAACTACCATCTATACCTGCGGTCCAACCGTTTACGATTATCCGCATATCGGTAACTGGTTTACCTATGTCCGTGAAGACGTGCTAATCCGTACACTCACGACTGTCGGCCTCAATCCGGACTGGGTCATGAACATTACAGACGTGGGCCACTTGGTAAGTGACGCGGACGAGGGTGAGGACAAACTCGAAAAGGGCGCCAAGCGCGAAGGTAAGACCGCCTGGGAAGTGGCAGAGTTCTATACGGAGTATTTTGTTAGAGGCATGGAAAAGCTCAACATGCTGCAGCCAACCCGCCTGACGAAAGCAACCGAGCACATCGCGGAGCAGATAGACCTGATAAAGAAACTCGAAGAAAAAGGCTTTACCTACACTATTTCTGACGGCGTCTACTATGACACTAGTAAATTCCCAAGGTACGCCGAGTTTGCCCGTCTTGAACTGAATGAGCAGCAAGAGGGCGCCCGTGTCGAAGCAAATCCCGAGAAGCGCAATCCGACAGATTTCGCGCTATGGAAATTCAGCCCAAAGGACCATCAGCGCGATATGGAATGGGATAGTCCGTGGGGTAAGGGCTTTCCCGGCTGGCATATCGAATGTTCAGCCATGGCAATGAAATACCTGGGCGAAACTCTCGACATCCACGCTGGCGGTATCGACCACATACCCGTGCACCACACGAATGAAATTGCCCAAAGTGAAGCAGTTACCGGCAAGCCATTTTCCCGGTTCTGGTTCCATGCCAACCACATCATGATAAACGGTGATAAGATCGCCAAAAGCGCCGGCAACGGCATAACCCTTGAGGACATCACTAGTGCAGGGTTCAGCATAGAAGCCTTCCGTCTACTCGTACTCGAATCTCATTATCGCACCCAGTCGCACTTCAGCTGGGAAACTCTCGAAGCAGCTCAGAACAGGCTCAGGTCTTATTATGCTATGGCAGCAATGCGCTGGCAGTCATTCGGTGGCGTAGATGGCCTGACCGAAGCTGACATGGAAGCCTACAAGTCGGCCATCCAGACAGCCCTGGAAAACGACTTGAGCACACCGCAAGCTTTGGCAGAACTCAGTAGTTTAGCTGAAGGTGTCAGTACCAAAGGCATACAGGAAAGCAGCCGTGAAGCATTCGATAACTTACTTATTTGGATAGATGAAGTTCTAGGCCTCAGGCTTTCGCAGCAGGGTGATATTAACGACCATCAGAAGCAACTCGTCGAGGAACGTGAGACGGCTCGAGTAGGAAAAGACTGGAGCACGTCTGATGCTGTCCGCGATCAGCTAGCAGAGCAGGGTGTTGGTGTGCGCGATACCGCGCAGGGCTCTATTTGGTACCGGCTTTAGCGATTTCGTCGCGAACAGTTGGCTTGTCGGCTATATAATTGTGGTTCTTTAGGTAATCGAGCAGCACTATTCGTATACAGCCAGCTATAGGGATAGCAAAGAGACCGCCGAATAAGCCGCCGAAGCTCACGCCAATTAAGACGCTTGAGAATATGAGTAACGGCGACATGTCAGTCGAGTTGGCTTGAATTCTGGGCTGGATGACATAGTTTTCAATCTGCTGATACAGCAGATAAATCAAGAAGATTATGAGTGCTGAAACTGGTGAAGCGGCTAATGCTACCAGCGAGACAATGACCGCGCCGATTGTCGCACCAACCATTGGGATAAGTCCGCAGATAAAGACTATTGCAGTAAGTGCGATAGGATAACTAATATCAAGTAAGAAGAAAAACGGTGTTATGACGGTGGCGGCTAATGCTGCAAGCGTAACCTGGCCGTTTATATATCCTTTTATGACGCGGTACATCTCCCGTGCTAAACGATCAGTATGTACGCGCTTTTCGGCTGGCACCAGCTCGCGGGCGAAAGCGGCTATACGCGGCCCTTCAACTAGCATCATGATAGTTATAACCAAAATAGTGACGATGGCCAATATACTACTACCCAGCGTACTAATACCTGACACAATCATGCCGCTTGAAGCTTTGAGACGGCTCCCTAATTCCGAAGAAAAGTTCGTTATCTCATCTTGCAAATCATAGCGTTGCACTAGTCCGCCGATAGGACTA
Source organism: Candidatus Saccharimonadota bacterium (assembly GCA_028289265.1). Lineage (GTDB taxonomy): Bacteria > Patescibacteriota > Saccharimonadia > Saccharimonadales > UBA4665 > UBA4665. The sequence goes on from JAQGGU010000036.1 coordinate 3,664, forward strand.
TTAGCATCGCGAAGGTCATTAATAAGTCCTGGGGCCGCTTGAACGAAATTCTGTGTCTGACGTATTAACGGCGGCACAACACTAGCCAGGAAGCCGCCTAGTACGGCGATAACCAGTATAAACGCAACGGCAGTGGCCGCAGTTCGCTTGCCACGGAGCTTACCGGGCAAATGCCTGGCAATCCACTGTACAGGCGCGTTAAGTGCGAGAGACAGGAAAAACGCTGAAGCTAAGAGCAGCAAGGGATACGCGGCTTGGCGCAGCGCGGCGATAAAGATAATGGCACCAAATACCAGTGCAAGTACCCTAAGAACGGTTTGGTTGCTGATGGTTATTTCAACTTCTGGAGAGGAGTCTTTTTTAAATAGTTTAATCATGGCCTAATTATGTCACGAAGACTGGCGGGAGCGCAATGCTTCGCGGTAGCGGCTGACGAGGCGCTGACCCACTACGGCGACATCAAAAGCTGGCAGATACCTGCGTTGCCAAGCTAGCGCGTTAGATGTATCGGCCTCACTGGTCAGGTACTGGCGTAGTTTTACGGCTAGCGCAGCTGCATTCCGGGCGGGGAAGAGCTGATCGGGCGATGGCGCCAAAACTGTCTTATAACCGTCATTATCAGCCCCGAGGACAACAGGATGGTCCGCTGCCATTGCTTCTAAGAGTACGATGCCAAAACTCTCGCCGCCAGTACTGGGAAATACTGCGATATCGGCAGTTTTAAGATAACGGGCTTTTGTCTCTTCATCTACAAAACCGGCAAATTCAACCTGCTCATCAAGGCCATGGCTCTTGGTATAGGCTTTGAGCACGGCATCAAGCGGTCCTTTTCCGCACACAATCACGCGCAGTTTAGGAATGCTTGCATCAGCCTTTAGTATCTCGAGTGCCTCAAGCAGTATCTGACAACCTTTGCGGGGGACTAAACGACCCAGAAACACGATAGTCTTAGTGTTTGTCACAGGTGAAAACGGCGTAGCGTTTCTGTAGTAATCTGCCTTAACGACATTTGGTAGTACTGAGGTATCGATACCATGCGTCACCCGCGCAAAATTGGCGGCAGCCGGGCTGACACTCAGTAAGGCGTCGAAGCGTTGCAGCGAACGCTTGTTCAGCGTTCCTAGTACTTTATTTGCCATAGTCACCAGGGACGAACTCGGCGCTATATGGAACGTCCCGATAATCGCTGTAGTTTTTGGGGCGGTCAAAATTATTTTGTGTGCCAAGAAAGGGCTATACGGAATTTGCACGTGCAATATGTCAAACTTTTCTTTCTCCAGTAGGGCACGGACCTGTTGTTTGTTGGCCGGCATTGGTGTCGACATACGGTTGCCGTTGAATTGCACCCGGATGTTCTTACTCATGCTATGAACGTTAGGTATATCCTTCCGGGTGGTATGTCCAACCAGATAATGCACGTCATGGCCTTGTTCCTTGAGCCATGTGCCGAGCGTCAGAATATACTGCTGCACGCCATCAGGCGTGTCTAGCGTATCATCTAAAACAAAACCTACTTTGAGCTTGCCCATACAGGTTCTGCCACCTGAGCATGGCGTTTGTATGCAGTTTCGTAGACTTCGAGATATTGGTCTACGATCATTTGATAACTATATTGTTTTACCTGGTCGCTGGCCCACCTCTTCCATAATTTACGCAATTCCTCGTCGTGCAGCATGACATCCAGTCGGCGGGCGAATTCTTACGAATCTTTCGGATTGACTAGAGACACTTATCCCAGATCCTGCAGTACGGAAGCATAGCCCGGGTTGTTGCCAGCAACCGTAACGACGCCTGTCGCCATCGCTTCAAGCAGTACGATACCAAAACTTTCGCCGTACAGTGCCGGCGCGCAAAACAGGTCGGCTTGCGACAAAAGGTCCAACTTTTCTTCTTCAGATATATATCCGGTGAAAGTAACATTTCCTAGCTCAAGATCGGCTGCCAAATATTCGAGTTTTTCGCGGTCCGGACCGTCTCCGGCAATGATAAGATCTACTTCTGAATCACGTGTCACAAGCTGGCTATAGGCATGTAGCAAGTATTCGACGCCCTTACGGCGCTCGAGCCGGCCAACATACAAAATGATTTTGTTGCCCTTTTTAGTCTTTGCCCGGGATTTTACCTGGTATTTTGTAAGGTCTATACCATTCGGAATAATGGAAATCGGCTCTCCGGTCAGAGAACGTACATATTCAGATGCCGCCTCTGATACAGCAGTCAGCTCATCGAGCTGGTTTAGTACCGCCTTGGTATATGGAGTAACTACTTTTGCCATTGTACGGCTCATAACCGTGTCTGGTAATTTGGCATGAAAAGTCGCTATATTGACTGCGGTAGAGCGGCTCAGGATCTGCCGGCTCAACATCGGTACCCAAGGCTCGTGAAAATGAATCAGATCAAAATTTTCTTCTTCCAGCATCTGGGTAATACCGTAAGTATCAGCTGCCATCGAGAACTGTGACGTGGTATGAAGCGGAGACTTGAAGTCAGCGGCACCGCCGACAAAGATAATATGGTCTTTGCGGTGAAAGTCAGGCATATCGCGTGGTTCTGGCGTCAGAATTTTCGCCACATGGCCACGTTGCTCTAATTCTTTCTGAAGTGCCAGTACGATTTCCTGGACACCGCCGCCCTTGGCTATATTATAAGGACAAACAAGACCGATTTTCATTTAACACCATTATAGCACATCGTCTCTGTTATTTGGACTTTTCGACTTCTTTCAGCTCCTTGGCAAGCAGCCGCCGTATTTTTTCGGGAACGAGAGGAGCGGCCATTTCCGCGTCTGCTATTACCGAAGGGGCATGGGAAGCAAGTTGCATTTCCGCTTCTTCAAAATCAGAGAAAATGACGCGCATATGTTGCTCGACGACCGAGTGATCAAAAAAGTGGTCGTTTGCCGTCGCGACATGCCACACCGGCAAATCAACGGTCCGGTCGCAGTTATCTAGGTCCAGGAATTCATGGCTCGTAAACCAGTGTGTCCGCACGTGATTCTGATGCCAAAGCACTACCTCGAAGTCCATCATCCGATTGAATTCCTCACGATCGGTGACGGCCGCAAATTTCTTTTTGGCATTATAGGTCTTAGCGTAAGCAAGCCTGAGTACAGGAGCTGTTATGGCAGTGTAGCGAAAGATGAAGGCCGGCAGTTTGTATGACAATATCTTGGCAGTGGTGCGGTAGACTCGTCGGCGCGTGGGTGAAAAAAGAAAGTCATCGCGGTGCGCGAAGCCCACAAGACTAATGAGTAAGTCGACCTTTGCCGTAAGATCCGGGTAGCGTTGCAGCATCCGCGTAATAACGACGAATCCAAAACTTATCCCGACAAGTGTTACTTTTTTCTTACGCTTGTAGCGCCACTTGATAAACGCAGCCATGTAATCAGCCATGGCGTCAATTGTTGGCTTTTGTCCTACCTTATAGAAGCTGTCCATGCCGCCAAAACCAGGTAAGTCGGGCATAGTCACCGTCCCGTACTCGCTTAAAACGTTCATTAGTCCCCACCAACGCTCCAGTGTCGAGTGATGGCCATAGACAAACAGTATTTCACGCTTACCCTTGCCCTGCGGGGGAATATGCAACATACGTCCCTCAAGACCGCTGATGTTTAGCGGCACTATGAAATCTGCCGGATCCAAATTCTTTTTTGCCATCATAATTCTTGTGAAAACTGTACCTCAATAGCATTGCCGTGGCAAGCAAGCCCGCATTTAAAAATATTAGGTATAATGGGTAATGTGAAACGTCGACCTCTCTTACTGATACTACTCTGCATAATAATCGCGTGTACCTGCGGCTACTTCCTGTTCAAGGGAGATGATTCTGCTTCAAGCAGCCAGTCAAGCGCCAAGACTACGGATGGCAAAGAAGCAGATAACACCTTGAAGCAGCCGACGTTCAATACCAAGCAGCACTCACTTACAGAGCCGACAAGTATATGGGTCGTCGTCAATAAAAAACTGCCACTACAACCCAAGACATATACGCCTACCGACCTAGTCGTTCCAAACATACAACTGCGCTCTAATATAACGAGCGACGAACGCCAGGTACGGCAAGTAACCGCCACCGCCTTGGCGTCACTAGCTGCAGCAGCCAAAAAAGATGACGTCACACTGACACTTGAAAGTGGCTACCGCTCCTATAATATGCAGGTCGGTCTGTACAACCGCTATGTAAGCCAACAAGGACAGGCTGTCGCAGACTCCCAGAGTGCCAGGGCAGGGCATAGCGAACACCAGACGGGTCTGGTAGCGGACCTGGGCGGCGTAACCCGGCCGGGCTGCAACGTCGAAGCCT
>JAQGGU010000046.1 GCA_028289265.1 Candidatus Saccharimonadota bacterium
CAGGTCAGCGGTTCGATCCCGCTTGTCGGCTCCAGAATGTTAATGAGAGACAACCATTCCATGGTTTTCTCTCATCGCTCACTTTGTTCGCTGCTCTTTTTCCTTGATGGCAATAAAATAGCGGAATGAATCCGCAATTTTTATTTATTTGATTATGCGGGTGTCGTATAACGGCCATTATATGACCTTCCCAAGGTTGAGACAGGAGTTCGACTCTCCTCACCCGCACCATGTAGCTATTGCTTATTATTAGAAAATGATGTATAATAATATACTATGAACATATTACGACGTGAACGACCGATTGCTAACAGGGAACACCTGGAGGCTTATTTAGACATTGAAGGCGGTTTTGTGCCGGCCAAAATTATAACTCCTAATGAAGTATTCGGGTGGGATCCTGATACGGGTGAAGAAGTTTATGAAGCTGACCCGACGGAGGAACGCGGGCACTATGCACGTTCTAGCGATGAAAATGAGGGCACATCCATAGTGTTCATACCTCGCGGTTGGAAAAATGGAAAACCAGAACCTAATTCCTATAATATGTCGCCTGACTACCTACGCCCTGGCGAACAGCTTACGATCGATGGGCTAAAGATCGTTGTTTTATCGAGGCACGATGTCCCTGTCCCTGTGCCTGAACCTGCATCTGAGCCTCAAGCTGCTGACTTGCTAGGCGCATAAGAAATATCGTACTAATATCCTTGCCGCCACTTGTGGCGAGCGGTCGTGGTAAAGTGTTACAATAGTAGTCAACAATGACAATACCAAAAAAGTATATGCATGACCGGCTCGTATTATTACTTCTGAGCATCAATACGTTCTTAGCGCTGCTTACCAGCCTCTGGGTGTTATTAAAGCTTGATGCTGGCCGCAGTGCCGGCTATATCGTCCAGTACCGTGCTTCCCTAGGTATTAGCGCCCTAAGGACAGGGGATGCTACCGACCTGATCGCCTTTATCGGTTTTGCTATCATGGTGCTCGTGCTCCATGTATTTTTGAGCATAAAGGCTTATTCCATTCGCCGCGAGGTATCTATTGTCATACTTTCCTTGGGTATTTTTCTTTTACTATTAGCGTTTATTGTCAGTAACGCACTCTTGATGCTACGCTAGATAGTAGAAGTGCTTATCTAATGACTGACATAGAAATTCCTTATAAAGAAGAACGCGGCTGGAAATACCGGATCCTGGAAATATTGCCGGGTGCGCTCAGCTGGTTCATGTTGGCGTTGCCGCTCATCTTGAGCCTTATCAACGTGACCTTCGCGTCGATTTTCATTCTGGCGTATCTTTTGATATTTTTCGCCCGTTCTGTCGGAGTAAATATACGGGCATTTCAGGGTTATAACATAATGCAGAAGCACCGTAAGTTGCCTTGGGCTGATATGCTTCAAGAGCTGCAACAGGGCGAAGTGCTGGATCCCGACGTTAAGCGGCCGAAGTGGCACATGGATAATGTCAAACGGCACCATGACACACCTGAGCTTATCCGGCCTGAGGATGTCATCCACGTCATAATGGTGGCTACCTACAATGAGAGCCGGGAAGTGCTTGAGCCGACTATCCAATCGATCGTAGCGTCTGACTATGACATGAAGAAAGTGATCCTGGTGTTAGCGTACGAGGAGCGGGGCGGTGAAGAGGTGGCCAAGCAGGCCGAGGCACTTATCGCCGATTATCAGCAGACATTTAAGTTTGCCTGGGCGGTGAAGCACCCTGCGGACTTACCGGGAGAGATCCGCGGTAAGGGCGGCAACATCACGTATGCCGGCAAGATCCTCAAGAAGCATCTCGAAGAGGAGGGTATCAACCCCGAGCACGTACTGGTCACCACATTGGACGCTGATAACCGTCCGGATCCAAAGTACCTCTCGGCACTTAGTTATATGTACTGCCTCGTGCCCGACCCGACACATGTGTCGATCCAGCCTATATCTATGTACACCAACAACATTTGGGATGCTCCAGCCCCTATGCGGGTGATTGCTACTGGCAACACGTTCTTTAATATAGTACTGTCTCTCCGTCCGCACATGCTGCGCAATTTCTCCGCCCATGCCCAGAGCATGGCTTCGCTGATTCAGACAAACTTCTGGAGTACCCGAACCATCGTAGAAGATGGCCACCAATTCTGGCGGTCGTATTTCCGCTTCGAGGGTGATTATCGGGTGATTCCGCTTTACGTACCTATTTATCAGGACGCCGTACTAGCCGATGGTTATATAAAAACATTTAAGGCGCAGTTCATCCAGTTACGCCGTTGGACATATGGGGCTTCGGACATCGCCTATGTCATAACTAAGGGCTGGCTTACGCCAAATAAAGTACCGCGTCTCGACCTTATTCCAAAGACCTGGCGCCTTATTGAAGGTCACGTTACATGGGCCGTTGGTCCCATAATTTCGCTGACGGCCGGTTTCATACCAGCATTTTTCCATAGCGATAGCTACACAGCGAATACCCTGCCGATTATCGTCAGCAATATCCAGACAGTTGCCTTGGTCGGTCTTTCTGCTTCGTTGTTTGTCTGTTTTAAGACTTTGCCGCCAAAGCCTGCGCGTTACCGCCACCACCGTTCATTATTCATGCTGTTGCAGTGGGTGTATCTGCCGGTCACAACTATCGTATTCAACTCTTTCGCTGCCTTAAATTCGCAAACCCGCCTGATGTTCGGCCGGTATCTCGACAAGTTTGATGTCACCGAGAAGGCCGTCAAAACCGAAGAAGGCGACACCATCTCGCGCGACACTAAAGAGTAATCGTTGCCAATTAATTGCCTGCATGGTACATTCTAGCCATATAACCAGGGAGTAGATATGAGTGGTTTGTACGTCGCTACTATTAAGCCGGGTTGGGCTAATGAGGTGGGGAGCCGTGTGTCCACCATTTCTGACTACAATCAAAAAGAAACACAGAATGTACAAAGGCAGGTAAGCCTACCGCTTCTCGGCGGCCTAGCGCTACACAGATTCAGCGTGGAGTATGGACTCATTGATACTGCGCGGGCTAAAGAGTACGGACCTGTCGTTGATCTTGCTTTTGGTGATGCCAGCCGCCATGTCCGCACTCAGTGGCTGATTGAGGCTGCTCTATCACAGGACCGTCCTGAGCTTGCCGAACAGTTAGAGAGAAGGTTAGCGATGGTTCCCGCGGGATTGAATGAAGAGAAGTGGGCATTTCCCATTGAAGGCCTGGACGTTACAAGGCCGCAACCGTAATAGGTGAAAGATTATAAGACGTCGGCGTGGAAGGCTTGGTAGGAAATAGCGGCTGGCTGGTCGAATCTTTTTAGAGTCTTCATAGTGGCGGCGGCTATCACTTCTGCGTTGAGCTTGCCATCTTGAGATAGGTTCCATATTTTATCAATTACAGTGTCGGTTATGCCGATAGTATCCTGCAGGGCTGTCTCGCGGTGTTGACAGCTGCGATAAATACTCGTAAATAATTTGTCTCGGAGAAAAGGGGAGATTGCACCCTCGGGAGATTGTACGACAATCGATTTTTCGTAATCGACGTGCTCTTTGGTACTAAAGATGCTGCCGCAGCCTTTACAGTGACGTCTTCGCCAGACGCTATTACTGCGTTTTTGCAAACGTGAGTTTGTAACCTTCGTGTCGGAGCTACAATAGATACAAACCATGTCAATATGTTGACATACCGGAGTTAAAACAGCAAGTGGATAACTCGTATGAAAATGTGGGTAAAAAGCATACAGGCCGGACTATTGTCCGGCCTGTATGCGGTGATTTTCTCGCTTTAGGATTCGATTCGCTTACGGCGAATGCGAGTCGTTATTCCTGAGGGACTGAGCTCTTCGTAAAAAAGCTGGAAACCCTCAAGCACTGGTTGCTTGTTGGTACTCACCAAAAACCCCTGTTTAACTAATGAATATTACAGTAAAAACACATATAAGTCAATGATTAGGGGAATCTGTAAAGCTTATGCTTAGAGGGTTTGAAGATAAGGGATTGCTTTCTTACCTCTGTTACGGTATAGTTTTACTGTTCTATATTGTAGAAGGGCGATTAGCTCATTTGGCTAGAGCGCAGCATTGACGTTGCTGAGGTGATAGGTTCGAATCCTATATCGCCCACCAAACTAAAACACCCCTGAAAAGGGGTGTTTTAGTTTGGTCTAAGGCGCTACAGGATTCGAACCTAGGCTTGCGAAGTGAGTAAGGCGAGAACCCTCCGACAAAGAGCGCTTGCAGGTGCTGGCACCGAGGGCGACCTGCAGTCGATTACCTTAGTAATAACCGCCGTCCGCCTTACTTAGTGGGGCTATCCAGGAATTCTATGTCATGGATACTGGCCCTTATCATCTATTCTCTTTGGATGGAAGATGTGCGCCCGAAAGCTTTATGGGAGTGAATTAAAACGCCCTATAGCAGGAATTCGCCATCCGTTTGCGTTAAGAGAACTGGTGCGGGCCATTTGGATCTTAATGGGGTAAAGGGTTTCGATCGTACTAATTCACGGTATTCCTAATGATGTGGGTACTTTAGGGGTTGGCAGGTATCTTGTTAAAATAGGCTACGAAAAAAAGTTGTTCTTCAGCAAGGATTGGAATTTGGCTTGAATGTGTCCAGTGATTATGTGATTTCAATTAGTCGGTTTTAATAAATAGGCTTTTATTAGCTCAAGGCGACACTCTTACCCAAAAATGTGTTCATGTCTAAAATTTGCGTTCCCGGACATAACCATGAGCAATTTTCATACAAAAAATTTTTGTATACAATGAGTGTGTGAGACGCTCACGCACATTTCATTTGAATACACAGCTATAGTACCGAACTTTGTAGGAGTGTGGGTGGATTACGGCCTTGCCCCCTACTCAGGCTCTAACGTCATAAAAAGTATAAGCCATTTAAGCTTATCCACATGCGTATATGTACAAAAAACAATACATATATACTAGCCGTATAGTACTAAGCTTGGTATACTACTTTGTAGGTGAGTTTTGCGGGATGTTTTTCCCCAAAGAGCGATTGAGATACATGCGAGATTTCTCAATCGCTCTTTTAGTGTCTGGGCGCTTTTCCAATTTGGCGCATTTCTGAGCCAAATTGCTACTCGTTTGTAGAGCTTCAGTCTAGGTCGGCTAGGCTCTTTGACTACTGGCTGAAATGGCTTCGGTAAATATTTTCGATCCTCACTCGGCTATCCCTCTATTTCATATGCGGTTCCAGTCCGTCACTTGCATTGCATCCTTGATTGCGCCCGTGTTGGATAAGCATACATAAAGTAAAGGGGAGCGAGCCCTACTTCTAATAGAATAGTTGTAGTGGTATACTATAGGCGAGTGATGATGCGGACTCACCAACCGCAGAACTCCGTTTATGAATCGACTTGTACGTAAACAAGCCGCTATGAGTAAAAGTCCGGTGGAACCGTCAGAACCCCATAGTCCTACATATTGTGCGACATATAGTTTTGACCCGAGGCGCGCTAGAATGTATCAGCTTATGCTAGTACTTTCAGGCGCGATTTTTATTATCATAAGATTTTATATAAGGATTCCATATGGCCGACGCCCAAAACACCAGTCAAGATTTAGCCCCGATGCGCCACTCTTTAGCGCATATTATGGCTACCGCAGTGCAGCACTTGTGGCCCGAAGCAAAATTCGGTGTGGGGCCGGCCGTAGAGAACGGCTTTTATTACGATATCGATCTTGGCGATGTGACTCTATCCGAAGATGACTTTAAGCGGATTGAAAAGGAAATGCGCAAGGTGATTAGCCAGAATCAGACTTTCGAGCGTTCCGAAAAGCCAATCGATGAAGCAATTGTATGGGCGGAAGAGAAAAGGCAGCCGTATAAAGCGGAACTTCTGAACGATTTGAAGCGTGCGGGTACGACTGCCGCTAAAGACCTGGACGCTGCAGAGCTTGGACTGCCTTCTGAAGGGGAAAGTGCTGTAGAAAATGTGTCATTTTATACGAATGGCGACTTTACGGATTTGTGTCGTGGGCCTCATGTAGATTCAACAGGGGTGGTAGGCGCGTTCAAGCTGATGCGTGTTGCTGGCGCCTACTGGCGTGGTAAGGAAGGCAACCCGCAAATGCAGCGTTTGTATGGTGTAGCATTCACAACAAAAGAAGAGCTCGACCACTATTTGAACATGCTGGAAGAAGCCAAAAAGCGAGATCACCGCAAGCTCGGCCGAGAACTCGACCTATTCACGTTCAGCGATTTGGTAGGGGCGGGGTTACCATTGTTTACCCCTCGTGGTACGGTACTGCGCGAAAAGCTTACTGCCGTGGCAGAACAACTTCGCAAAAATAGTGGCTTTGAGCGGGTCTTTATTCCGCACATTACCAAAACCGAACTTTACAAAGTTTCGGGGCACTGGGACAAATTTGGGGAAGAACTATTTTTGGTAGACAGCCAGGTGACAAAAGACCAGTTTGCGCTTAAGCCGATGAATTGTCCGCATCACAACCAAGTGTACTCATCCAGTCCACGTAGCTACAAAGATCTGCCTATAAAGTATTTTGAAACGACGACCGTATACCGTGATGAGCGGACGGGGGAACTCGGTGGACTAAGCCGAGTCCGGTCGATTACCCAGGATGATAGCCATGCCTATGCCCAAGAAGATCAGGTTGGTGAGGTGGTCGGATCCTTGATTGCCGATGTGAATCGCTTGTATGGAGATGTCCTCGGCATGCCGCTCAAAGCAAGTTTGAGCTTTAGAGATGATAGCGATAAGTACCTCGGAGAAAAAAGTCTGTGGGACAAGGCCCAAGCGACTATTCGTGATCTTGCCATTGCTAACAATCTCGACTTCTTTGAGGTCGAGGGCGAAGCGGCATTCTATGGTCCAAAGATAGACTTTTTAGCGTCCGATGCTTTAGGCCGGCAACATCAGGTTGCGACTGTGCAACTCGACTTTGTCCAGCCCGAAAGGTTCCAGCTGGTCTATGTCGATAACGAGGGGCAAGAAAAACGCCCGGTTATGATCCACTGTGCCTTGCTTGGTTCTATCGAGCGATTCTTGAGCGTGTACATCGAACACACTGCCGGATGGTTCCCATTTTGGTTGGCTCCGGAGCAAATTCGCATTCTAACTATCAATGATACGGTCCTCGACTATGTTGATAAGATAACAACTATATTAGCCGGGACTACTCTGATGGAACCGCTTAAGTATAACGAACTACGCTACTCAGTAGACGCGCGAAACGAGTCTTTGGGTAAGAAAATCCGCGAGGCCACTAGCATGAAGATACCCGTGCAGCTAATCGTCGGTCCTAAAGATGTGGAAGCCAAAGAAGTTAGCGTCCGCACCCAAGAAGGGGAACAGAAAGTATCCTTGGAAAATATAGCGGACTTTCTCCGAGGTCTTTGAGTCCCATAATCATGAAAAAAGTACTAGCAATTGATGTCGATGACGTGTTGGCCGACAGTACAGTGTTCTGGCATGGTGAGGTCAACAGACGTACTGGCGCTAAATTAGAGCTGGACCATTGGTTGGTACCAGGAGAGTATAGTCGGTATTACGAACGGGTCTGGGAAAAACACGGTATCGGACACCTCATCTCAATTGACCATATAGATGAGTACATGAAGCAGGACCAATCCCAGATCAAGGCTACGCCAGCCGCTACGAAAGTACTGAAGAAATTAGCAGAAAGGTATGAGCTTGTCATTGTCACTGCTAGGAATAGGAACCAGGAAGCTGCCACCCGAAAATGGTTGGATAAGGTATATCCAGGGCTAGTCGAGCGGATTTATTTTACACGTGATCCGGTGAGCCAAGCAGTTCGTAGTAAGGGTGAGATATGTGCGGAAATTGGAGCCTCGTGGCTGATCGATGATTTCCCCGGCCACTGCAAGGATGCTCTTGCAAACGGTGTCAAACCGATACTATATGGTCAATATGGGTGGCATGTCGACATTCCGGAGGGAGTCGTCCGGTGTAAGAAGTGGCAGGATATAGAGAGCTATTTTGATGAACAAGAAGCTTGAGGCCGGTTTTCGGGAGCGGGTGGAGCATATTGTCCGGCAAATTCCGCGTGGCCGCGTGATGACATACGGCCAGATTGCGGCACTTGCTGGTAGTGCCTACGCGGCCCGTATCGTTGGCGGGATTGCGCATTTTGGCAATCCGGATTTACCGTGGCAAAGAGTAGTGAATAAAAAAGGCGGTCTCGCCAACGGTTATCCTGGGGGCCGGGCAGGACATAAGGCTGCGCTCGAAGCTGAAGGTATACCTGTCGACGAGAATGAAACCGTGGATGTCGGAGAGCTCCTATGGTGGCCCGACAGATGAGTAATCCAATTGTAGTTATTGTTGGGGAGACGGCTTCAGGGAAGTCTGCCCTAGCCATGGAGCTAGCCGAGCGCTTTAATGGAGAGATTATCACAGCCGATTCCCGCACGGTATACAAAGGTATGGATATCGGCACGGCAAAGCCGAGTCCCGAAGATCGACAGCACATTCGCCACCATGGCTTGGATCTCGTAGAGCCTAGCGAGCAGTTTACTGCTGCGGACTTCAAAGCTTATGCGGATGCTGCATTGATTGATATATCCATGCGCGGTAAACTGCCGATTATTGTCGGCGGTACTGGGCTGTACGTTGACGCTGTACTATATGACTTTCAATTTAATCCCCTGGCAGCTCCCGCGGAACGTGCCAGGTTACAGAAGTTGTCAATTCAGGAACTGCAGGCCGAGCTGAGGGAGAAAAGTATCGCACTGCCGGCAAATGAACGTAATCCTCGTCACCTGATTCGAGCGATAGAGACAGGGGGCAGGACGGCAGATAGGGGCCAGCTGCGACCCAACACCTTAATCCTTGGTCTTTCTCCGGATAGGGAAGAGCTATCAGCGAGGATTGGTCAGCGGGTGGAACACATGATAGCCCTAGGACTTGAGCAAGAAGTCTTAGGTTTATCGCGGCAGTATGGATGGGAAGTACCTGCCATGCTCACTATCGGCTACCGTGAATGGAAAGATTATTTTAATGGTCTGCAAACGCTCCCGGAAACGGAACGCCAAATCATAAAAAATACTATGTCCTACGCGAAGCGGCAACGCACATGGTTTAAGCGAAATAATAGTGTTCAGTGGTTGGCTAACAGAGGAAATTTACCAACCTCCGTAGATCTCGTTACAACGCTCTTGAACAATTAACTTTATTAAGTAGTACATATCCTGCTACAATATAGTCATGGTTGAACAACTGTTTGGATCTAAAACGCGCGTAAAGCTATTGAACCTTTTCTATAGCAATCCAAACCGTTCTTTTTATGTCCGTGAGATCACGCGAAAGATCGACGAGCAGATCAATTCGGTGCGCCGAGAACTTTCGAACCTACTCAGTATTGGCATCATCGTATCCGATACTACCAACAACCGTCTGTACTATGAGGTAAACCAAAAGTTTGAATATTTTGACCCGCTCACCGAGATATTTGGAAATGGGAAGAAGAATGTGGCTATGGCAAAAGCGGCAGCTGCCGGCGAGCCTATGGAAGGCGATGTTACTGCAATTGGAAATATCGATATTGCTGTCTATACAGGGCAATTTACCCGTGACGACAGCCCGGGTGTTGATGTATTCTTGGTGGGCGACATCAACCAAGCACGTCTTGCGAAGTTCATGACGGATCTTGAAGCAAAAGAGGGCAAAGAGCTGCGCTACACGCAGATGACCTTAAATGATTTTCAGTATCGCAAGCAGATCAACGATCGGTTCGTGGCTAATATTATAGAAGCCAAGAAACAGGTGCTGGTCGATAAACACAACTTGCTGTAAACACAGCCGCTACTTAACGAAGGGAGATATAAGTGGATATACAATTTTATGGAGCAAACTGTCTGGTATTCAGTACCAAGGGCGTAAGGGTAGTTATTGACGATAATCTGGCAGATTTAGGTGGCAAGTCGGTGACAAAACCAGGTGATATCGTTATCTTTACTGGTGCTCATGGCGATCCTAAGGTCGAGACGAAGATTACAGTCGACGGACCAGGCGAGTACGAGGTGTCTGATGTGTCTATCTACGGTATTCCTGCCCGGGCTCATATGGACGAAGCAGGTGCGCACACCGCCACTATGTACAAGGTACTTACTAAAGACCTCAGTATTTTTATCCCAGGTCACGTATACCCGGATTTGTCCGATGACCAGCTTGAAAGCATCGGCATGGTTGATGTAATGGCAATACCCGTAGGTGGAAGCGGCTATACACTTGACGCCATTGGCGCTTTAAAGCTCATCAAAAAAATTGAACCAAAGCTAATTATCCCAACACACTTCGATGCAAAGGGGCTGAACTATCCTGTGCCGCAACAAGACTTGCAGCACGTGCTCCACGAAATCTCTATGGAGCCAAAAGAAACTACAGCAAAGCTGAGACTCAAATCCAGCGAACTTCCCGATGTAACGCAACTTGTGGTGCTCGAGCGTTCTTAAGAACAGTAGTATATAAAAAAAACCGCCTGCACATGCTGTGGGCGGTTTTTTTATATATAGCCGGAATTGTTACTTGGTGGCTGCTGTCTTTACTTCCTGGTTGCCAACGAGACCTTTTTTCTTCAAGGTGCGAAGGGCTTGGGTGCTGATCTTCAGGGTAACCTTCTTACCATCGACGACGATAGTTTTAGTCTGAAGGTTTGGCTTCCAGACTTTCTTGGTGTGGCGCTGAGAGAAGCTGACGTTGTTGCCGTACTGCTTGCCTTTGCCTGTAAGTTCGCATATGTTCATAACCACCTATTGTACAGATTCCGCCTCTATAAGTCAATTACGTTACAAGGAATCAGGAGTTCGGTTTTTGTGCGCCAGTACCGAGTCTCAGCGGCTATAATCTGCTATACTTATTAACAATGTTTGACAGCATAACGCTTAACCAAATTCTTATTGTTATAGGGGTACTGCTCGTCTCGATGACGGTGCATGAGGCCGCACATGCTTTTGCTGGTCTTAAACTGGGTGACACCACGGCCGCCGAAGAGGGCAGGATAAGTTTAAATCCAGCCAAGCACATCGACCCGTTCATGACGATCATATTGCCGGCTATCACCTTGATTCTGCCGCCGCACGCCCTGATCATGGCCGCCAAGCCGGTGCCATTTAACCCTGATAGGGTTAAATGGGATGAATTCGGCGCGGCGCTGATAGCGGCAGCGGGGCCACTGTCTAACTTCGTACTGGCAGTAGTCGGAGCGGGAATCATCAATTACTTCGCGCCGGGAGGAGTATTCGGGGACATCATGCAGATCTCGTCTACCTGAATGTCGCCTTGTTCGTCTTCAACCTGTTACCAATCCCACCGCTTGACGGATCCCGCA
>JAQGGU010000049.1 GCA_028289265.1 Candidatus Saccharimonadota bacterium
CCGTATTTATCCTTGTTGCCCTGCTGGGCATCCGTCTCAAGCCAGACTCGTTTTGAACCGACCAAGCTCTTCATGGCCGCAGTCGCTTCAGCTGCATAGCATTCATTTTTCTCTGGTGTATTCACGCCGACGATCCGCACGGTCTGCGTACGCCCATCCAATAAAACCTTGAATGTATCGCCGTCGGTAATGCTCGTAACTCTGGCTGGCGTCGCTGCATGTACCACTGATGGCAAAGCCAGTGAGATAAATAGGAGGAGAATGAGTGCCAGTGCGATGACTATTTGGACTTTTTTATTTGTGTTGGTTTTACTGAATGCGCCTCTGTTGCTCATAGCTCATGTCTCACCCTTACTTATTGCCCTTATGGTAATACTATGATGAGAGATTTACAATATATGTGAGAAGCCTCACATTGTGCTTATGATTTTTCAACATCAAGACGCAGCTGCATCTCGCGTGTCTCGTACTCGGGCATTATGCTCGCTTTCTTCTTCGCCCGATGCTTTGCCTTGGTGTTTTGAAGTTTGCTTTTTATAGGACGGCGCATATTGGGAATGGAGGTAACCAGTACTGCATATCCTGCCGCCGTAAGTGCAATGGCATGATAATTGAAGCCGAGTGCCATGCCGATGGCTGCTCCGTACCAGATGCTCGCTGCCGTCGTGACGTTGTCGACGCGTTTGTTGTCACTCGATTTGATGATAAGACCGGCTCCCAGGAAACCCACTCCGGATACTACTTGCGCCGCGATGCGGGTAGCATCGGCTGGAAATATTGTATGGGACATATATGCAAACATCATCGATGCGCTAATAACCAGGGTCTGCGTACTTACGCCCGCAGGCTTACCCTTCAGATCTCTTTCGGCGCCAATGAAAAAGCCGCAGACAAAGGCCAACAGAAGATCTACTAAAAAAGCCGTTTCGCGCGGCCCAAACTCTATACCAAGCATCTACCCATGGTAATGATTATTCGGTTATACCTCTGTAAGAAACTTATCCGGAAAGAAAGATTTTTGAAATTTCATGTAGCTATGAGCTTATGAGCTACGCGCTAGTACTCACATTCACGTCATACATTTATGATGTCTACGATGTAACCATTCTAACTTCATGATCGAGGTGACGCTTGTAGTATAAGAGTATATGGAAGATTAAGGAGGGGTACTATGTTTGAAAGACTTAAAAACAGGCTCGGCAGAGGCAGGCGGAAAGACGCTGAAATTGAGGCCGAAAAAAAGCGCCACCACGATCCGTGGGATGGCAGCTATACTCCATAGGACTCGCAATTAAACTCCAATGACGGAGGCTTTAGTACGTGCGTGGGTCGAAGGCCGGGTCCATAGTGAGGTCGAGTGCCAGGGCCGTGAACGATGCCAGATCGTCAGCGGTCCTGATCTGTTCTTCGGCTTTTATTATCTCTGCAAATTCGCGCCTGTCTTGGAACGCTTCAAGATTACGCACCCGTTCTTCGGCTTGACGCTGTTTGGCTCTTTCCCCGTTATCTATCAGGTATAGCCCCGCCAAGACGCCCAGGTGACCGACGCGGTGATATGTGCCAGTAGGATCTACATGAGGATAACAATCTGTCGCCACCCCCGCGGCTACGGGAAAGCGTTGGCAGAGTTGATACGTGCCTGTCATGATGCTCTGAAGCCGCATATCGGGATGCAGCGGCATTCCGTCCTTGCTTTCTATGAATGCGGGATTTGACTGCGGACGGGTAATCTGTCGGGCAACGGCATTCGCCCAACAGAGTCCTCGGAGAAATACCTGCCTCCTTTCAGTAGGATTATCTCCCTCGTCTGGCGCCAGCACATATGCCGCTTCGTCGGCAATCGATCTGCACAAATTGCGATTGAGCATGGGGCGGTGCTCGATCGGACCGTCTAACATGACCTCTTCCAGCATCGCCCTACTGAAAGCATTGGGATCCTTGAGGAGCATGCTGCCTATAAATGCCCCTGTGCGCCAGTGGCCGGAAGGAAGCATCTCACTATGTTTCATGCCCTTTTTATACGCTATTTCCGCGTCGTGAGCAATGCGATCAAGCTTACGCTTCTCGAAGGCGTTTTCGGTACGGCTTCATGTAACGCGCGCATACGAAACGGAATATGTGCGGAAAGTAACGATAGGACATCCAGCCGAGCCGGGCATAAAGCTGCGTATGGATGACTGCCCTGTTGCGCACTGTACCCTCCAGTATCCTCCGGGCTGCTTTTTCTGGAGTAATGGTGGAAGCCTGGTTTTTTACCAGATTTTTAGAACGTTCTTTATCGGTTTTACTGTAGGTACCACGGTCATATATGGGCGTATCAACTATGCCCGGCACGACAGTACTGATACGTACGCCCAGGCCTTTACCTTCCATACGAAGCACTTCACTGAGTCCGAAGACTGCGAACTTTGAACTACTATATACACCCATGAGCGGAATCGGCATGAGTCCCGCGGCCGAGGCGATATTTATGATATGCCCGGAACCCTGCTCGGCCATTTTGCGGTACACGCAGTATGAGAAGTAAGCCGTACCCAGGACATTGGTCCTAAGCACCTTATCGATATCTTCTAGCTTGTGGTCGCGAATCTCGCCGCCAAGGATGACGCCGGCGCAGTGGAAGAGATAGTCTATGCGGCTTTCCTTTTGCAAGACGGTAGCGACAAAGTTCTCGACCTCCTCCGCATGCTGCACATCAACCGCAAAGAACTCAGCCTGAACATTCTTACTATGCAGTTCGGCGACAATACTCGCACCGGTCTCAGCGTTACGTCCGGTTATGTATAGTATGCTGCCATATTCCGCCAACTGATGGACGAGCGCGCGACCTATGCCGGAGTTGCCCCCGGTAACTATGACTACCCTGCCCTTGAATGCCTTTTCCACGCCTATTCCATCTCAAGTTTCATTGCAGTCATGCTACGAGCGAGTTGGACACTTTGCGCTTCGGTTAGCTGGCTGGCGAGCGGCACTAGTTCTTTGACATCTACTACCAAATGATACTTCACAGCATCAATATATTTTGGTGCTAGTTCATTGAATGGTCCTTCGGCGCCTTCGCCGTCGTGGATAGTACTTTCAAGCGAGTACAGCGTATTGAGCCGCTCACGGGCTGGCGCAGTCACTGTCTCGGAACCTTCGAGATTGGCCTCAAGTGCCGGGAAGAGCACTTTTGTCTCCAATACTCCCCACGCACTGACGGCGCCGACCAATACTTCGAATGCGTCTTCTTCGGGAAAATACGGATCCATGTCAGCGATCAGCTGCATGATTGCTTTTACTTCTTGGCCTATAAGTATTGGTGTATCCACACTAAGTTCTCCGTTACTGTCTCTACCTATTATATCGCGAGCCGGCTGCTGTGCTTGTTATGAACTCGGCGCTCCTGGTGTATCACATAGCTGATGAAGAGGAGCACGGCAACGTTGAATAGGAACCCTGGCAGTGCTTGAAACTCTACCCGGGAAAAAATAAAGAATTCTGTCATGAATAAGTTGATCAGCGTTGCCCGCCGGAACTGTTCAAAAGCCCTCTCCCGCGAACGAGTCAGTAAGTATGCGCCGACAATGGCATAACATGCCGCTACAGCCGATGATGCTACCTGCCCCATTAGTAGCCAGAAATCGTACGGTGCGGTTCCGGTGGTAAATAAGTGCTTTATCTCATCTATATTATTGAAGATTCCCCATGAAACAATAACCACAAAGAGGATAGTCTCCAGCACGAAGAAAATACGAATCAGCGGATGAGAAGAGCGCCGGGACCAAAAATCGGTGTACTTTTGGTCGAGCCAGTTGAGCAACCGTGTAATATTGCGAGGTTGATCCTGCGGCACCAGATCGACATTTTCTACCAACGCCTGCAGCTGTCTGGTTACGGGGCTACGGTGATCAGCCTTTAGCAGCAGCTTGAGGGCACGCTCTTTTTCTGTCGGATCCATGTCGTGCACGATAGCTTCTTCGAGCTGTACCAACGCGTTGAGTTGATACTCGCGCGAGCTAAGGCGCTGATCGCGGCTTAAAAAGTTGAAGGTAAGGTACAGGATAACAAAAATAGCGTATATCATCCCGATTGCAGGCCGGAAGAAATAATCATTATCACTGGTGATAAATTTGCCGATCTCATCGATAAAGAAGCCGAAGCCAACGCCGCCAATTAAGGCCGCCAGCCGCTGCACTTTTAGGCCAAGGAAGGACATACTGAGTATCGCGGCCGCTGCCATAAAGAGTCCGCCGTAAAGTATATGCGCGATATGCAGACCGCCGGCGCCTATTTGCGGATAGCCTGTGACATGCAAGTAAAAACGGATAGCCAGTACGCTTCCTATCGCGGATAGTAAGAATATTTCTAGCTGCTCGCGAGCCCGAATATTCCTATAAAAGAAG
>JAQGGU010000004.1 GCA_028289265.1 Candidatus Saccharimonadota bacterium
CCAAAATAGTCGTCCTCCGGCTCATCTTCCGTGGCCTTGTTGAGCATTTTGATGAGGTCATACCCAAGCATTGTGCGGGTTACATCACTTACGATTTTGCCATAGTGGCGAATCAGCCGTGTCGAAATCAACGTGCCGATATCGCCGCGGCCCTTTATGTATACAATGTCACTCACACTAAATAATTCTATTCCGCCAGCAAGCTTTGACTTTATCCGGCGCACGCCTTTTGCTATCAGGCGCAACTTGCCATGATCGGGCGTGAGTAATGTCAGTATGCGGTCTGCCTCGCCAAAATCGGTGCGGCTTAGGATGATGGCCGTAGTAGTAATCTGCTTCATACGCTTGGCTGTGTAGTAAGCGAGTTCAGAAATGCTACACGGTCGCTGGCGGTGGTCTCCACCCGAGTACTCCCTGCCGCTATAGCGTCGCGTACCTCGCGCAGCAGTGCAGTGAGCGTCGTGTGTGGTTTGTATAAATAAGCACGCACCTTAAGGAGTCCGGTGAGCAACTCCATACTGTCCTGGAATTCCGTAGGTGGGATACAGCTATGGATCAGCACCGGAATATGCTGCCATTCGCTGTACGAACGCAGTTCATACAAAAATTCGATACCGCTGTGCGCTACCATCTGGAGCTCGACTAGAATGACATCCGGCATCAGTTCGTCTACCAGAAAGACAGCGTCCTGTGCGCTGACAGAACGGCGTACTTCGTGTCCTGAATACTCAAACAGCTGACGGTATACTTTTGCCAAAACAGCATCTGGCTCGAGCATTAAAATATTCGCCACTACTTAATCTCCGAATGGGGCTCATACAATAGTGCAGCTTGGGATGGAAACCAAGCTACGGTTCGGAGCCGTACAAAAGGTACGGTGATAGCTGAGCGGTCAGCGAAGATATATGCCGAAACCAAGTCGGCCAGTAATTTAAAATAATAGCCGACCTGGTTGTTTGAGGCTATACGGAGGAGTCGAAGGATTACGCCCAAGATGTGCATTGTATGAGTTCCTCTTAGATTAACTGTAGTTGCGAATTTGGTTGAAGGACAGCCCCTAAGCCAGAGCGGTGATGATGATGAGAGACTTTCAGGCGGGCACCAATGGCCCTGAGGATAGCATCAGCTACAAATACCCCCGCTCCACCGCAGTGGCTGAGTGCTGGCAATGGCTGTCGTGCGGTGCCGTGCAAACGGCGACCTTGTCTCAAGGCTTCTGTTGTTAAACGATCTACATCAGCGTACAGCCCCGCTACTATTCCGTAACGGCAACGGTGCGCCGCCAGCTGTAACCGCATTTGCGGCGCATTAGTAGCCGGTAGAGCTTCAATAAGTGCGTACCCCAAGCTGACTAAGGCGCTTTGCAGACCTTCGCGGTGGGATGTCACGGGACCATATTTGCCATCGAGCGATAGCTCAAGCTCTACCCCGTACACCTTAGCGATAGGATGCAGCTGCTGGGCCGTGTCATAGAGAACCGATGAGATTGATACCGATTCCTGTTCGATCGTGCTGCGCTCTTCGGCAGCCAGACGCATACTGAGAAGATAGCCGTCTACCAGCTTGAGCGCCACGTCGGCGTTGGTACGTACCTGGTCGAGAGGCTCGGCAGTGTTGCCTGTGAGAGCACCGAGCTCTGCCTGGCGGACAATCTGAAGTAAGGGCAATTTCATCTGTTCAGCCAATGATAAAAACAAGCGTTCTGACTGTAACAAAGCCTGTTTTTCATCATAGGAAGATGGACTTACCACTCACGCACCCCCGCTTACTTTGCTAGAAGTTAGTATACACCAAATATAGCACCGCGGTGTCTTAAATCGACTACGTTACCTGTGAATAACTTTTGTAGCCACAAGCGGTAAACTAAGGCGAGAACGTAACGTTCGGGAGAATGATGGTGTTAAAGTCGTTGATGGACTGGGCGTTTTCGGTCCAGATTTGGATAGACTTGTCACGCAGAGGCATTATTACCATACTTCCGGTAGTCTTTTTTCCAGAACGGATTAAGCCATCGGCCCTGATACCGACTACATCCGGAACTTTTGGCAGAGTATATGGCGTGATAGTTACTGTACCCTTCTTAACCGCCGCGTCATAAGAAGCTACAAGCTTGCTGTATGACTGCTGCACCACCTGGACGCGTAATGCAAAGACTGAAGCCTGGTCTTGCACACTCGGAACCGTGCGAGGATTGAAGTAAGCGTCGAGAGGTTGGTTACTAGTCGTAGTCGAATGTATGTAGACGCTCCACGTCTTCGGGTAGTCGATGTGGATGCTACCAAATGCGCTAGGCCCGTCAAATGCAGTCAACGGCTGTTTTTCAGCTTCGACAAATGCTTTGTCCTTGGCGATGCCTTCTTCCCGTCGAGCTTCAGAGGCGGCTGTCGCCGCTTTTTGGTCACTATTATTCTTATAATCCTGGCGCTCCGCGTAAGCCCAGTAACCGAAGGCTGCTGCAGCCATCAGAAATAGCGTTAGTAAAATCAAAGGGATGAGCAGGACGTTCATTTCCCCCGTTTGAGATAACCTCTTCTTCATACTGCTAATGTTAACCGATTACCGGTACTAAACGCAAGTACCCGTAACATTTTTGAGGCTTTATTTGTACTCGTAAACAAAGAGTCCGTCTTTTGAGGCTTTTGGCTTACGACTAGGAATTTGGAATGCAAAACTAACAAGTTTGACGGGTTTACTACTAGATTGAATAATTTTTGTATCCAGTTTCTGCATGAACGGATCTAATAAAAAGACGAATATCGCCTGGTGGGGCGGCCATTGTTTGTTCCAAAAGTCTCCCCACACTACACGCACGTGACCCTTGTATTTCAGTGTCCTTAGCCATGCTATGAGGGCTAATAGCGGGTTGAGTTCATACCCCACCACGTTCCAGCCTCGCTTGGCGGCGGCTATCAGGACTTTGCCGTCGCCACAGCCGAGCTCCAAGAGCGTATCTCCAGGCTTGAGGTCTACAAGGTCGAGTGCTGTCTCGACCTGCTTGGTGAGTGTCGGCAGATACGGCGCGCCACGGAGCAATACGATACTGAAGAATAAGATAAGCGCCCCGACTATACCCAAAAGTATAGGCACGGCTTATTCCTCTTCTATCTCATCGAGCGTCTTAGCCTTGAGCTGCACGACCTTATTCTCTGCATTCTTGAGGTGCACTTCCAGCTCTTTGACTATAGCCAAGCCGCGCTCGTAGCAACGGACCGCTTCGTCGATGTCGAGGTCACCCCGCTCCAACTCGGACATGACTCGGGACAATTCATCGCTGAGTTCTTTATACGTTTGTTTTGCCATGCTAACGCTTCCCTTCTTTCTTCTTCGTGCCCGTAATCCGGGCAGTTATATCATCGTCATTTACTTCAATATGTACTATAGCACCGACCGGAGCGTCAGCGGCGGTGCGCACCACTTTACCATCATGCCTTACTACAGCGTAACCGCGCTTCAAAGCCGCCTGCGGGCTCAATACTTGTAGCAACTGCCTCGACTGGTCAAGTTGTGCGCGCTGGTTCTGTAGTAGCCGGTCGGTATTCTTGGTAGCATCAATAACGAACCGCTCCAGCTGCTCCCGGCCTTCGAATATATATTCATGCACGGCATCATACATACGCTCAGTATCCTCGGCAAGCCTCTGAAGGAGTGTCTGCTTGTCCGGTACGAGTAATTCGGCGGCGTTACTTGGCGTACTGGCCCGCCGGTCGGCGGCCAGTTCGGCGAGACTAAGATCTATTTCGTGGCCAATGGCCACTAGAGTCGGTACGCGACTTGCCGCCACTGCCCTGGTGACATTCTCAGTACTAAAAGCCGCCAGGTCATCGGCACTACCACCTCCACGGATAATCACTAAGACTTCCGGTGGTTCGGCCATTTCGTTGAAGCGCTCGATAGCCATCACGATTTGTTCTGGCGCTGCCTCTCCCTGTACCTGCACATCAATCATATCAATATTGAGACCTCCCCACCGGGCACCAAGAATCTTTATGAAGTCGGCATAGGCTGCCGACTGGCGTGAGGTAATAAGCCCTATGCGCTCCGGCGGATATGGCAAAGCCCGCTTGCGGCTCTCCTCGAACAGGCCTTCTGCCTGGAGCTTTGCCGTCAGCAGTTCGGCTGCCCGGCGGATAGCACCTTCACCTACTGGCTGCATCGTCTGTACGTTCACGCTAAAACCGTATAAGTTGTGCATGTGCGGCGTACCCTTTACCTGCATGAGCATTCCTTCTTCCAAAGGCCCGGGCAGCATGTACACTGTGCCAAAAAACTTCACGCTCGATGTGTCGTCTTTTAGATCAAAGTACACCCACTTGTTTTTACTCACCCTAAAGTTTGCCAGCTCACCGACTATCGTAATACCAGTGAAAACATAGTCGTAAGTCTGATTGACGAGGTCAACAAACTCACTGACACTAACAGTCAGTTCTGCGCCACCCGGTGATCCATTCACCCTTTATCGCCTTTGAGTGCCCTATGGTAGAAGTAATAGCCTGGAACGATCTGAATAATCGTATTAAGCACGCGGTACATGACCGTCACCGG
>JAQGGU010000009.1 GCA_028289265.1 Candidatus Saccharimonadota bacterium
GTTCGAAGCCAAGTACTCTAATCCGCTGAGCTACGGGCGCTTACAGTTCCTTATCATAACAGAGGAGGGGACGAGATGCCATATGAGGCAGTTAAGTTTTTGACAGCTTAGTACGGCAAGCCCTGTACTATGAGGTGGTAAACCTAAGACAAGGAGCTTACATGGCTGACGATAATTCTGACAATGATATATATGATGACCCTGCGACCATTGGCGCTACTGATGATGATGTAAACGGTGCTCCTGACAATACGCCGCCGTCAGATGAAACGGACCTGAGCGAATCGATTTATACGCCAGAAAAGAATACGACTGACAAGGATGACCGCGGTGCCATAGACGAGCTTGAAATTGCCGATAGGCATGATACTAGCGACGTGGACCGTACTGTAGACCCGGCGCTTCTTGATGATAGACCTTCCAGTACGGACGGCGATAATTTCCGACTGAATGACGAAGAGACTGGAGACGAGCGCGACGGAACTGAAGAGTAATTACATTAGCTCTGACAATTTGTCCGTATGGACAACAAACTGCCACTTGTCGTAGTACACGTAGCCTTTGTCTTTGAGTTTCTTGAGTTCCGTGGCAACTGTTTCACGGGTGAGGCCCAGTAAATTAGCGATATCTTGCTGGGTAAGAGGGACAATGATTTCAGATTTGTCGCCGTCGGCATTGTCTTTGCCAAAGCGCTTGGCGAGGATATTGAGCATATAAATAATTTTTTCGCTAGCTTTCGGCTTTTCGGTAGCCGTGAGTTTCTCGGTGAGCTCTGACAGCTTAGACGCTATATCCTTGGCGATGTACAATACTACGTCAGGATTGGACCCGAAGAAATCGAGCAGTTCCTGACGGTTGACGACGTATACCTCAAGCTCTGTGAAAGCACTATAGAAGAGCAGAGTGCTGTCGACAGCCGAGAATAGCCATTCATAAGGGATGATGTCGCCCTTTGCGCCGAGCCATATGTGCTGCTCGATACCATCGATATTTATATCGTATCCCTTGATAAAGCCCGTTTTAACATAAAAAATATCACGTGGCCGCTCGTCTTGAACCAGAAGCAACTGGTCCTTATCAAATTTTCGGAGTGGATACCGTTGGATGAATTCTTCGAGTTTCTGCATTTGTTCTATTATCATACCTCTGTTGCGATTTATTTGAAAGATTTTATAGCGTACTTGGCTATAAGCACGCTATAAAAAGAAAAGGCCGCTTTTGAGCGGCCTGCCTGATCGGTCAAAGGTAGTTAGGACTCTTGGTGGCGCAGCTTACGGTAGGAACGAATCCGGGATTTTTCAGTACGCTCTACCCATCTTGTGTCGATACCATCGTCAAGGTCGTCGAAGTTTATATCTTGGACTCGTGTTGGTTTCGTAAGTAAGTGCGTTTTTTTCACCCTTATCCCCCTTATGGTTTTATGTTGTACTCGTATCTTGTCATTTCCTGGGTGCGGACACAGTAAAAATTTCTACATTACGCTTGTGATTAATGTCTCATTTGATATGACTGGTAATGTATATAAAAATGTGCTACAGTAAGGAGGCTAGAAAAAGCTGCTAGGTATTTTCTAAGGTGACTTAGAAACGTTCTAGAATACATTAATATATTAGTTTTCCGCATGAGAGCAGCTAACTGGATTTGTACGTGAGTGTTGCCAGGTTACTCAAGGTGAACAGAAGAAGGAAGAAGTAAATGGCAACTAAATTATTTGTCGGCTCACTGCCGTACTCAGTAACAGACGACGATCTGTCACAGATGTTTAGCGACTTTGGAACAGTCGCAAGCGCAAAGGTTATCTTTGACCGCGAAACTAACCGCTCTAAGGGCTTCGGCTTTGTTGAGTTCGAAAACGACGCTGAAGCTAAGGCTGCAATCGACGCTTTGAACAACAAAGACATCCAGGGCCGCACTATCGTAGTCAACGAAGCTCGTCCGCAAGAGGCTCGTCCTCCTCGCCGCGACTTCGGTGGCGACCGTGGTGGTCAGGGTGGTGGTGGCGGTGGCGGCTACAACCGCAACCGTTTCTAATAGACCATTAGATACAAAAAACCCGCTTGGTTCGCCAAGCGGGTTTTTTTATATGCAAACAGGTATTTTGAGGAGTAATACGTCTTCTCAATTCGAAAGTCTCTTCTACGACACTGACACTACTTAATCTTTCGTAAAATAATACAAAACCCCGTTTGGTGAACCAAGCGGGGTTTTGTTTCGTAAGGGCAGTGCGCTTACTGATCGATGAAGGTCAGTGCGTAACCGGTACGGCCGGCACGTCCTGCGCGTCCAATACGGTGCACGTAGTCTTCGTATGTCTGTGGTGTCGTGTAGTTGATGACATGTGTGATGTCGGCTACGTCGATACCGCGAGCAGCAACGTCTGTGGCTACCAGGACGGTGAGCTTGCTCTCCTTGAATTGCTTCAGAGCACGGGTGCGCTGACCTTGTGTCTTGCCACCATGGATGGAATCAACCTTAAAGCCGCGCTCCTGCAGTTCTTTAGCCAGGCGTTCTACGCTGCGCTGTGTTTCGTCGAAAACCAGAGTCTTGCCGACGTGTTCCTGGGTGAGGATGTCGTGCAATTTGCCGATCTTTTCGTGGCTAGCGTTGTAACGAACAACATCCTGCTCCACGCTATCGCTGGTTTCCCCCGTCTTAACCGAAACAACCACAGGGTCACTCAGGAAAGTGTTGATGAGTTCGCGAATCTTTGGATCGAGTGTAGCTGAAAAGAAGAATGACTGACGCTCATGTGCCAGAGAATCGAGGATGAACCGAATGTCGGCAATGAATCCCATGTCGAGCATACGGTCAACTTCATCGAGTGTCACGATATTGAAAGTAGACAGGTCGAGTGAACCGCGCTCAAGGTGATCCTTGATGCGGCCAGGGGTACCGATGACGATCGATGGCAACGACTTCAAGTCGCGCAGCTGTTCGCCCATGCTTGAACCGCCGATAAGGACGGCGCGGAACAAACCGCTACCTTTAGCGAGAGAACGAGCTTCTTCCTCAATCTGTTGAGCAAGTTCGCGTGTCGGAGCAATTATGAGTGCCCGGGCGTGCGGTTCTTCTAGTAAACGGTGCAGAGTAGGCAACATGAAAGCAGCTGTCTTACCTGTACCGGTGTTAGCAATACCGATGATATCTTTGCCAGTAAGACCCTGTGAAATGGTTTGGTCTTGAATAGGCGAAGGCGTGACATAGCCCTTATCTGCAATATTTTGTTTCAGCAACGGGTGTAGTGCGAAGTCGGCGAAGGCGTGCTGCGGTATGTATTCGACCACATCAGCAGCTGGCTGAGCCGCTTTAACAAACCGCGAAGGGTTGATGTATTGTTTGCTAAATTTTGATTTAGATGGCCTGCGCGTTGACGGGCGGGATTGATAGGCGCGCGGAGAGCGATTGGCGCTTCCGGGACGTCGTTGGGTGCTATATGGCATAAAAATAGAATCCTTTCGCCAGTCATACTTGTGCGGCGCACTTTGGACATGTAACTGCGACTCCGATGCTCACCATACCTTTTGTACAGCTTTGCTTCGGTGCCCGTTCTTCATCCTAAATTGCACTCACTCAAATAATTCTGGAAGTGTTATTAGTTATCGATTGTTCTAGAAGAATATCGAGTAACCAATTTCACAACCCGGATTCATCAAAACAATATTACTATATTAGCACAAAAATCCTCGTTAATCAATGGCAAAAGGAAAGCGGCAGGCTGCAAATAAAACTGTTATATTTATACACGATGCAGCATATAAAAATAGAGCCCTGCTCAGCTATTGATGCCCATTGGCACGGGCGCCTATGCGAGATAACCGAGGGTATAAGCGAGACCTTTCTGCTTCTCGAACCTGATCAGAAGCTGCTGGAGCAGGAGCGGGAAGCTTTTTTTGCGTCCGGATGTAGCAGTAATCCCAACCTGAGGCCTCGGTATTTGGATAAAGGACTTTTTGAAAAGGCGAAGCAAGGGCTTGTTGGTCTGCGAACGGACATCGATGAACAGGAATTAAATGAGTATATTCGGGAAGCGTACCATGCGCATATCTCCGATTATATTACCGGCTTGGAAATGTTACTCGCGGTAGCTGCCGGCGATCAGGAGCTCTTTATTAAAAAGAATGTACAACTTTACGGCGAGCCGGATGCAAATGTTTTTAGCGCTATTTGCGCCTGGCTCCGTGAGGATATCACTACGTCGGTTGATTCCGCAGTTCCTGAACTCGCGTCATTACGCGATGAAGTGCTGCGAGTGCTGCCCTATGTGGAAGGCGGCGAGGTTTCGCTACTCCTGCCTCCAAAAGAGGTATTCGCTAAAGTGCGCGATATGCACTTCATCCCTGGCGGCTATTTTGACCAATTGTTCGCGCCCTCAGGGCTGTCGGGCATGCCGTATATCGAACAAAAGCACGGAGACGAGATTACGAGGCAGGCTATAGCGAACGTAGGATCAGACTATACTATCAAATCTGCGACAGATGGATTATGGGCAGTCCTGACAAGGAGCCGGCAAGTGGTCCGTCCACTAGGGTATCGTGTGGACCGTGATTATTTTGCGGGAGTTATAGCACATGAGGTGGGCAGCCACTTGCTTGAGGAGGCTAATGGTTCGAGGCAACCGCTCAAGCTGCTGGCGCTTGGCTTGAATGGATTTGAGAAAGGCAATGAGGGGCGGGCTTATCTGCGGGAACAAATCGTATATGAAGATGAATCCGTACTTGTTCATCAGCCGTCATGGGAATACATCCTGGCGCTTCATTTAGGCGTAAGCCTTGCTTCAGGGCAGTGTACTAAGCCTTACACCTTCGCGCAGTTGTATGAAGTTTTCTTGGCTTTGCATACATTCTGGCGAGCTCGGCGATACCCTATGGATACGAACAATGCCGCCCAAGCAGCTGAAGAATCCTGGTTATTGGCGGTACGTATTATGAAGGGTACTGACGGCAGCGGCGGGTGCTACATGAAAGACACTGTCTATCTTGAAGGCAATATCAATTGTTGGAAACTTGCCGAGAAGATGGGACCTAAGATACTCCTGCAGGGGGATATTGGTAAGTTCAACATAACCGATGAACGTCACTGTCACATTTTAAAAGGCTTGGGAATACTGCAGACTTAATATTCTAAAGTAGTGTCATTAGCCTTGCGGCTTGGCGTTGTCAGAGCCATGAGTGGCGCGAGGATAAGTCCGGCCACGAAGCCGCCAACGTGGGCTATGAAAGCAACGCTACCAGCGCTGCTTACTGCGTCGGCCCCAAGTGACGCTACGCTGCCGAAGAGCTGCATGACGAACCAATATCCAATGAAAATTATGGCTGGCAACGTGAGTGGTATAAGTAAGATAATGAGAAAGAAGAATCCTTTGACTCGGCCGCGAGGATGAAGTACAAGGTAGCCGCCAAGTACTCCGGCAATTGCCCCGCTGGCACCGATGAGCGGGGTGCTTGAGCCTATGTTAAAGAGGGTATAGACGAGTGTCGCGATCAGTCCGCAGAGTAGATAGAATATGAGATACCTGACATGTCCCAATCTATCTTCGACGTTATCGCCAAAGGGCAGCAGGTATATCATATTGCCGATGATATGCAGAAGTCCGCCGTGCAAAAACATAGCAGTAAGCAAGCCAATTTCGAGAGGGGAACCGTCAGAGAAATCGGCAGGAATCGCCGCGTACTTCATGATGAACTCATTGAGACCGGTTTCGCCATAGGTAAAAAGTAAATATACTTCAAACGCAAAAACGGCTAAGTTAGCGGCGACTAGCAAGGCAGTGACATAGGGGAAGCGGGTTTTGCGGGTATCTTCGCGTGTACCGTAGGGGATGAAAAACATGGGCTGATATGTCCTTACTTACCAGTTAATTTTACGTGTTCTGACAATTACGACGTGTTAAATATTTCGTTAACTTATATAACAATATATGCCAATATACGGGAGACATGAAATATATCCGCAGCATAATGGTTGTCATTATTGGCTTGTTCCTGAAGGGCTCACGACCGCGTTCGACTGCTGTTGGTAGTGCCGCTGAATACAGTGGTGAGGCTGCAGACAGCCCGGCGGACCTTACGAAAAGAGGCTGGAAGGCAGCCTTGCTTCGCACAAAGCAAGCATTAAAAGACAAAGATCTCAGTAGCCATGCTGCCGCATTGTCGTACTACGCAACGCTTACTTTTTTCCCTGCTGTGCTTGGACTGGCGACCGTGTATACCTCAATTGCCGGTGGACAGGCGCTGCTAAACCTACTGAGTGAGCTGGAACTCGTAGTCCCACCCGCCATACAGGATTTGCTCCAGACGCAGCTCGCTCCACTTGCAAATGCCAACCAAAAATCGCTAGGGCTTGCAACAGTGGTAAGTCTCGCGACAGTCTTGTGGACTACATCAGGCGGCTTACAGAATTTAGTCAAAGCATTGAACGTCGCATATGACGCCGAAGAAACGCGCAACTTCGTCAAACTCCGGCTCAGCAGTATCTTGCTGAGCGTCGTACTTCTTATTTTCGCTGCGATAATCCTGGTACTCCTCGTGCTCCAAGGGGATGCTTTGTATGCGTGGGGTGTACCAACAATGGTTGCCAATCTGTTCCCGATACTCCGGTGGCCGCTACTCGTTATCGTCATTTCTTTGGTGCTGGCCATTGTGTACCGCTATGCGCCTAATCGTGTTGACCCAAAATGGTCATTTGTCAGCTGGGGCTCTACTGCCGCTACTATTATTTGGTTGATTGGTACGGCGTTATTCTTTTTCTATGCTCAAAATTTCGGTAATTTCAATAAATCCTACGGTACCTTTGCCGGCATCATCGTACTAATGATTTGGTTTAACCTATCTTCGTTGATCGTACTGGTAGGGGCTCAGGTAAATAAAAAGCTCGAAGAAGTAACCGACGCTGATACGACGGCCTAATGGTTCTTATGGAGCCGTGGTTACTAGAGCCAGGCGGTTTGGCGAAGAGAGGGTTCGTCGGAGAAGTATATGCCGGCTGCTACCGACCATAGTTGGTGGGTGTTTCCACGGGGTTTTATGTGCGGTATGACAGATAAAAGCTCATGTCCGGTATCGATGTGTTCGGCGCATTCTTTGGTAATCTGCGCCAAATCGCGTAGGCCAAATTTACGCGTTCCGTAGTGTATGAGTGCCTGCTCAAAAATCCAGACTACATAACCGTGGTACGTATCCTTCATGCGGTCACTGATCTCCTGAGGGGTACAGGCAATGCCGGCGGGTGTGACCAGGTGTAGGGCCCGTGCCGCTATGGCATCGAGCGGCAGAAGTGAGGCATAGGCTTCTGGAATATAGGCGAGGGCATGGAGTTCATCAGATGATGGTTGCCGTAAAGGCCCTTCCGCATCTTGCTCAATACAAAAAAACTTTTCGGTAATGAATTCATTTATGCCGGCTATAAACATGCGGTCTGCTTTAATCAGTAAATCATGACGGCCCAGCAACCGTGCGGCGGCTAGGATGCCGCGCGCGGCCTGAAATTGTGCCAAGGCGTACGTAACGGGATATACTGGCTCTTCTTTGCCGCTTGCGCTCGGAACAATCGAATCTTTCCAATACGTCGTATGTAAGGAAAAGTGTGCCGCGCCTTTTGGAGGAAATTCCCAAAATATATCCTTTAGAGTATGCTCATTGAGATATTCCAACGCGCTATTGATGCTGGCTTTATGTGTGGCTAAAAACTCATGTGAGTCGTGTCCACTCAGATGCCGTAGTATTTCCAGGCCGATCAAATACAGAGCGGTAGTGTCGCAGGCGTTATAGGTACTGAAGTATGGGCTGTGTACTATGACGCCCGGGTATTCATGATGGATTTTGCCTGGTTCCTCTCCGGTAATCGGGTCGTTTTTTGCGCCCTGATGCAAGGCACTCATCCGTAGTTGGCTGTCGAGCAGATGATGGTCTGCCGCAATAATACCGGCAATAAGAGTGTCGCGGCTGAAATTTCGCGGGTAACCTGGCAGGCCTGCGAAATAACAAGTCACACCGTCGATTATCGTCAGATAGCTCTCGAAAAGCCTATGCGCATCCATGGCCGTAGTCTACTTCCCTCAATTGGTGTCCACAATGACATATGCGACATTCTTTTAATGTAGCAATGGCGATAGTAGGCTCTCTTAATTGAAAATAAGATGGATTAATTCTATCTTATTTTTTTCATTATCGCAGGAAGGAGCAGCCAGAGGGGCGAATTTATTTCGCGACCCTGCGCGATGAGGGAACCTATCCCGGTTCCCTCATTACCCTAGAAGTGGATGAAGACTAAGCCTGAAGGAGAGATGCGAGCCTCGCTGTAGCGCCCATCCCAGTTGGCGTTGTACTGGCTAATATTGATACTGCCATCACTGTTCACGGAATCAACGTACATAACATGTCCATAGGTTCCGGCATTACGGACGGCCACATCCCCGGCGCGTGGGCTGCTGTCAGCCGGTATGCCGGCAGCACGGGCATTCTCATCCCACTGGTTGGCGTTACCGCGTCCACCCCAGTTCGGCATATGCCTACCCGACGCTGATACTTTCCAGGCGGTGTAGGAGACGCATTGGCGCTGGTACATGCCCCAAGGGTCGGGGAGGTCGTTCGGCCATGGAGCATTGGCCCATGGGTAACTGGAACCGTCGACACCAAGGATGTTGGTTGCCAGTTGGGTATAGCTACCGCCGGATACTGCCGATTGCTGTAAGAAGCGCGCGTTTTCCGCGGCTTGGTTTCTTTGAAGATCAGTAATCTGGGAATTATTGTTTGCAATGGCCGAAGCGTACTTGTCCTGCTCGGCTTTGTTCATGGCTAGTAAGCGATCGACTTCCTGTTTTTCGCCACTCATCTGTGTCTGCATTTTCTTGTTATCGACAAGAAGCTGATCTGTCTGCTTCTTCTCTTTACGCTGCTGGCCCTCCAGCTGCGCGATCTTGTCCATGCCTTGTTTGACCTTGGTCTGCGCGGCTATTGTGTACTGCTCTTTTTCGACATAATCACTTAGATTTTTACTGGATGCCATCTTTTCGATCATAGACATATCGCTCTCGATATAGAGCTGGCGAATGCTTACTTTGAGTATCTCGCGCTCACCGGCAATTTGCGCTGAAAGTGCCGCGATGCTTGCAGTGAGGTCGGTGCGCTTTTGTTCATTGACCCCGATCAGTTCATCGAGCGCTGCTATGGTTGTCCGAAGATTAGTTATTTGTGCCTCAAGAGGCAGTGCCGCAGTCTGCAAATCACGCCGGGTACTTTCGTTGCTGGCATTTTGATTCTGTAGCTTTTGGATTTCTGCGTTGTAGTCTACTGCTGACACCGTTTGCGTGGCGCCTGTGGCCACGATAACAAGCGCGGCCGCTAGCGGTAGCGCGCGCAATTTTTTGTGATTGTTTTTTGATTTTATGCTTTCTAAGAACGTAGAAAGTATACCCATGACCCCCCTTATATTAAGGTTATTCTATTTGAAGAAATTGTTTATTGTTCGGTATAAGTTGCTGTAGCAAAGTGGAATATTTAACAGAAGACAGCTTTTCCATCATAACAATACAACTACCATGACACAAGCTTTTTTAGAAGTCAAAACGCTTATGCTACATTGTATTTAAGCAGTTTAATTAAGTTGCTTTACTTTCGACTTTTATGCATAAGTGGTATAATTATGTGCGAGATATTGAGACAAAAAAACATGAAACGTACACTAGTTGCTATAAGCCTAAGTATCGTCGTGGTGGGTGCCGGGTTAGCTATCTGGAAGCCTAGCCATGTCGCGCCTCCAGCCAGTCCCAAAGCGAGTCATACGCATGCGTCGGCCGAGAGGTCTTCTTCGGATTCTTCCAAGGAGCGTGTAGTACGCACTCAATCCAGTGCTCCTACCGCATCAAATACGCAATCTTCCGCAGAGCCAATTTCGGGGCCAGTGCGCGAGGCTAAAAAGCTTGCCAGTATGGTGACTATTGGCGACAAACAATACCCGCGGCGTACCTATCAGCCACTAGCTATGCCCAATGACCCTATGGCGTCTCAGTGGTGGGTAAGTAACACGCGTCTCGACCAGGCATGGGATATACCTAGTGGCGGCGCTCAGACCGTACTAGCGGTTATCGACAGCGGGTTCGCGCTTAACCACGAGGAATTTGCCGGGCGCTGGTATGGCAATGCCGGTGAAAGCGGTTCGACAACTCTGGAATCCCCGTCGATGCTTAACTGTGCCGCTCGTAGCCTGCCACTTGGCGCCAATTGTAACCTCATAGATGATGACAACGACGGTACGGTTGATAACGAGACTGGAGCTGCCGTATACCAAAACCCGTCTCGGCTTAATTGTACCGACCAGGGACGGCCGCTGGATAAGTCGTGCAACCGCAGGGACGACGAAAGTAATGGGTATGTCGATGATACGCGTGGATGGGATTTTATCAATTACGACAATTCCGTGCAGGCCGGCGAACTCAATCCTGCGGGCGAAGGTACGACGCATGGCACAAGGGTGGCGGGTATTGCAGCGGCATCAGGAAATAATGGCAAGGGCATGGCAGGGGTGGACTGGAATACTAAGATTCTTCCTATCCAGGCTCTTGATGATGATTCGTACGGCGATACGCTTAGCGTAGGGCGGTCTATCTATTACGCGATTGCGCAGAAGGCAGACGTTATAAGCCTAAGCTTGGGCAGCGACCTGCCAGATGCTTATGTCCGTGAGGCAGTGCAAGCAGCCTTGGCGGCTGGCATTGTCGTAGTCGCGGCGAGCGGCAATGACGGCTGCGACTGCATGGTATACCCCGCGAATTATCCTGAGGTCGTCGCCGTGGGCGCCTTAAACCCCAGTAGTCAGGTAGCGTCTTTTAGCTCGTATGGGAGTAACTTGGATATTTTGGCTCCGGGGGTGAATATGGTCTCTGCGAACTGGCAGGCAGATAACTCCACCAGCGCTTACGTTAGCGGCATTAACGGTACGTCATTTGCCACTCCTATGATTGGAGGCATGCTAACGCGCCTGAAGAGTCAGCGGCCTACCGCTACGCCGGCGCAGCTCATAGCGGCGCTCGCGGAAAATGTAAATCGCCTCGGTCTAAGCGCTAGCGTGAATGCCGATCCTCATTACGGGTTTGGTGCGCTCGATACTCTCAAGCCGCTAAACCGTATGATAGCTCCTAAGACTAGCCAGTGGACCTATGCTTTCACGCCGGTCAGTAAAGGCAACCGACTTGATCCGGCGCACCCCGCTGAGCCTGGGAGTACCGCGCTGGTGTATGCATGCCAAGACGGTGTCATCGGCACGACCCCTATATATGAACTGATCAAGGGTGATTCGCATTTCTTTAGCCTGAGCAACGTCGAGATACAACGGGCAATAGAGCAGGGTTATAGGGCGGTATTTGTGATGTACGCTTGTCTTGGCCAGCCGCATGACACTGGTTCGGTTGTACGCAGCCTCAACATTTTTCACGAGTTCCGTAATACATATCCAAAAACACCCTAGTAGTCCTGATGAATATATAGGCTGGCCCTTACTCCGGTGGTATACTTTAGCTTAAGCGCAATAACACTAAAGATTGGGTACATGGGTGCGATTTCTATT
>JAQGGU010000021.1 GCA_028289265.1 Candidatus Saccharimonadota bacterium
CTCTCTTGCTTTCTTGCAAGGTATAAGTATTTGTGGGATACTGAGCTTAGAATATAAGCATAAACAAAAACATAGAATATGGCACTCACTACACCCAAGCGCAAAACATCCGTTCACCGCAGGAAAGCCCAGGGCGAACACCATCGCCACAGCAAGCATTACCTAAAAGCCTACCACCCGTATTTGCCTCTGCTCTTTCTTGTAATCGTTGGACTGGCCATCAACGTCATATGGACTGCGCGTACCAATGTCCTGGGGTCATCGACCAGCCTTACCTCGACTGAACTGTTACAGGACACCAATAACGAACGCCTTCATAACAACCAGGACCCCTTAAAACTGAACGCGAAATTAAGTAGCGCCGCCCAGGCAAAAGCCAACGACATGGCTGCCAAAAACTACTGGTCACATACCGCGCCTAGCGGCGATAAGCCGTGGAAATTTATCCAGAAAAGCGGCTATGAATACTATGCCGCCGGCGAGAATTTAGCCTATGGCTTCGGCGATTCGAGCGCTACTATCACGGGCTGGATGAATAGCCGTGAACATCGCGCCAACTTGTTACATCCTGACTATCAAGAAGTAGGGTTCGGTATTATGACCGCCAAGAATTACCAAGGCCACGGACAAACAACAATTGTAGTAGCGATGTATGCCGAACCTGCCATCCCAGGTTTGAGCGACTTCTCGAGCGCTGCAACTATAGTACAGCCAGATGTACCGCTGCGTACCGTATCACGTGTGCAACTTCTCACGGGCGGCACGGCGCCGTGGAGCTATAGCCTCATCCTACTGGCTACCCTAATTGCTGCGGCCTGGTTCATCATCCGCCACCTCAAATTCTGGCATCGGGTAGTCGTGCAGAGCGAAGAGTTTATAGTGGAACACAAGTTTCTCGACGTCCTCATAGTCGCGGCAGCAGTCACCGGCTTTCTCCTCACCCGCACTGCCGGTTTCCTGCACTAGCGCATTTTGGGGGGGGGCGCTTCCCGTACTAGTCAATCGATACATTACTCCTGCAAGACATGCGAATGTTTGTGTGCTACGTTAGTAGCATTGACTAGGAGTGTGCCGTATGACGGATTCTCATCCACCATTATCAGGAGGTCAACCATTCCCTGGGTTTCCCGAATCCAGCCCTGCTGCTTCAGAGTATAAAAATGATCTCCTGGGCACGCTTACGGGCGTAGACACAATCCACCGCGTCGCTACAGAATTGTACGATGAAGTTGATATCGTACGGCGGGATGCATTTAAAGCTTTAGCCATCGAAGCCACCGCGGCACTATTAGAACCACTCCCTGATGAAGATATCCCGCGGATACTTGCTGCTTTAAACGAAAATTATAGGGGCGTTTTTGCGGGCATGGACCTTAGCCTGGTCAGCAATGACCGGCCAGAGCTGGTTATAGTGAACACATACGGTAATCTCGAACAGGTCCTCGTAACCGCTGAAAACGCCCGGGATGCGCTACTAGCTGTCAGAATTGCAGATAACGAAAGGAGGGCCGGCCACAGCTATGCCCTGCGCCGTGAAATTCTCAAACGCAGCCTGGGCACCATACCGACATATGAAGCCTACATTTACGGACAAGACGTCCCCAGGGGACAAGACCTTTACCCGTTCTTGAACGACCCGGGCAACTGGCTGCCGGAGCGAAGCGCTCTGCATGCCGACATTATTCGCGAACAATACGCCCTCACCCGGCAACTTTCAGAGCGTCTGAATGACACAACTCCCACCATATATGCCCTGCGCGGCAATACTGCGTCAGGCAAAAGCACCATGGCCCGCCGCCATCCACAACTCGTACGCGGACTAGATGAACAAGGCGAATTGTCTGGTAGCATAAACCCCGATACTTATAAAAATATACTCAAGCAGCACGAAGCAGAAGAAGAATTACAAGTCGTCAATCACGCCCAGACACACTTCGAGGGATCCATGATCGCTTGGAAAATAGAAGGCATGATTGCGCCGGAAGCATCATCAGTTGTCATAGACAGGCGGCTGACAACCGTCGGTAGCATAAATCAGATAGAGACGCGCGCGAGAGAATATTGGGCAGGTAAATTAATCCATCTTTTTGATTTGGAAGTGCCGCTAGAGATTTCACTAGTACGCGTGCTTAGCCGGCCAGTCGGAGGCGACGCGCCGAATGTTCCTTTTGATGTCGTAGCGGAAGGGTTCAGGGATATTCGTTTTAGCAGAGACGAGGTCATATACCGGGTCGAGCACCATGACTGGATCAATTATTACGTCCTGTTCGTGACAGACGAAAATGGCAAAACCATAGAAGCTGCCCACAAAAACCCTGGGGATCAGCTGGAAATCATTGAGGGCGCCAGTGAGCTGCTTGACGAAGCTAAAAATTATCATGTCGTTCATTGGATGCTCAGAAATTTGACAGAAACAGTAATAACGGAGGATTATATAAATAGGTACATTGAGCGGATACATGGTGACGACCCAACCGGAAGAATAGCCGACACTACTCGTGCCGCACTAGCCAAGTATATCGGCAGAACACTCAAACACTCGCTGGATGAACGCTCGCAGCAACTAAATGAGTAGGAGGAAGGGCATATGACAGAATCTTTGCCACCAACGAACGAGCCAAACCCCCAACCAGCTCCTAAAGGTACAGGGAGAATGGCAATGGAGCTAGTGCTCAAACAGATTGAAGTTGAAAGAGAGTTACTAAAACTGAGGGTTAACGAAGCAATCGCCAACTCGCCGGACAAAGAACCCTTTGACCCCGATGCATTAGCAACCATATACCCGATGGACCCGTCAAGGCTGAGTGAGGCGGCGATAGACGAATTACGTACTAAATATTACCTCTTCTTCCCCGGAAACACCCTCGGAGAATACGCGGAACATCTGATATATCACGACACGCACGATTCCAACTAATCAGTTATGTCTCACCCGCACGGCTGGTTTCCTGCACTAATTCAATTATTCGAATTTGCGTAGGCCGAACGATACATGTCCGCCATCAATTTCATCGTAGAACTATGCGACATATAGTCAGATAAAGTACTCGACCTGCCGGTCTCCACGCACATAAAGAAGTCTTCGATACCCCGGCTTCTTGAGTTTTTAAGTGGGTCCATCAAGGGCTCGCCAATATCTTCGTAAAGCTCGTCTATGCGTATGAGCTGGTAGGCAGGCGAATCTTTCATGACGCCATGATTACGAAAAACATGAATATCAAAGTTATACGTTTCGCCTACCCCTACTCCATCAGACTGATTTTTCTCATCCGATTCATAGGCAATGACTTTGATGGCCTGCAAAGGGCCGGAGACAAAATAGTGGGACTCATGCCGCACACGGCCATTTTTGTACAGTTCTTTGCCATCGGCCGATGCCCAGTGGCGCTGTGACACACCATCATGCATCAAAGATACTGTGCCTGCCGATATTTTCAGCCCATCCTTATTCTTGTAGCCTAACGAGAGATTGACCGACATCTCACCATATTGCAGTTTGTTCTTACCGCTCAATTCATCGTGTATGTGTCGCTGTTGCGCATCATCAACCGGTGTACCCAGTATCTTATACTGTGCCCCAGAAGGGAAAGCAGCAAGATAATCATCAGGATATACGAAGTCAGCATGGACTGCTGGCGTAAGGTCATTACCCCGCCATGATTCTTCAACTAGGTAATTTACGATATCTATACCGTGATAACCCGAGTGCATACCCTTACCGTAACCGCGGTTATAGCCATGATAATCTTGCGATATCATTTCGAGTGGAGGCCGCCACTGCCCATCAGAGTGTAAAGACTGGAAAGCGGTCACCCCAACTCCATAGTCACTGCTTATCTCTTCAATCAGCGACAATACTTTCTGGAATCCTATGTGGTGTCGGCGCTGCGCGAGGATAGAGCACGCCAACCGTGGCTTTCGCTTTCGGGCTGCTTTGAGCGCTTCATAAATATGCATATAATCTGCATATATCTGATCTATAGATTCCGTACTGGTACGCAAATCGGTCGGGGCAGAGATAGGCTTGTCCATAAGTACGTTGAAGTCATTCTGAAGAGCCCAGCAGGCATAAGCGACATGATACTCAGGATCAGTGGCGACAATCACACGGTTCACGCCGTGCTTATCGGCAGCAGCTTGCAATGCCCCATTTATGTCTTCGGGTACCTGTCGTGCGTTGAACGGAAAATCAAGAGGGTTAGCATCTACGGCCAGGTATTCGACCTTGCCGCCGATATCGGGGTACTGCGCAAGTATGCTGGTGCTAATCTCGTCGATACGCCTTCGCAGGTCTACTATGACGAGTCTCCTCCAGGCTTCAGGCTTCGCCATTAGGACCGGTAAATGATTGCGGAAAGCATGCCTACCGCAACCGATAAGCATGATAGCAGTATTACTATTTTTTTCAGAGTAGCTTGTCATAAAAAACTTATTATATCACATTGTTATTGTAATGGTAGTCTTTTTCTGCTACAATCACACTCTATAAGCAAGCTAATCACAGCGTAAGGAACCTAGCATGTCCATCAAAAGTCTCGATACATTACCCGCCGTAAGGCCAGAGCCAGGCACCTCGGTAGTGTCAGCAATTGTACCCGCTGAAGTACCCTCCTCGCTTATTACGCCCATACTCGACATGGAGAGGACTACACAGTTCATGCGCTGCGTACCTATCGTTGCCTCCGCAGCGGTACAGGGAGAGGTAGGCCCTCATGATTTTGCCACTGATAGTGAAGTCCGCGATTATAAGATCGGAACGGGGTGGCTGACGCCTGAGACAGCGCAGACCGAGGATGACTACTGGAAATATGCCAACAAGCTGGCCCGCTTCGTTGGAGCATCCTTCGGCCACATGTTTGCAGATCCGTCATTTCACGACCCTCGGCATGAAGCAGGTGTCGCACTTGTCATGGAGCATCGGCGTACTTATGCCGGTACCCCTGCACCAGCCTTAGAGAATTCTTTCAAGCCGACTTTTAGCGGTACAACATGCTTTGAGAGAAATGTAGCTCCAGATAAATTTGGCGCTCATCTCGATCTCGTGCACAGCTCGCCTATTCTTATCGGGTTTATTGCTCGCGGGGGCGGCACTATCGTTCGCGAAGGAAAATACTCAGCACTCGACCCATTAAGCAGCCAAGCTGAGCTTAACGCAGTTGGTGA
This sequence comes from Candidatus Saccharimonadota bacterium, assembly GCA_028289265.1. Classification (GTDB taxonomy): domain Bacteria; phylum Patescibacteriota; class Saccharimonadia; order Saccharimonadales; family UBA4665; genus UBA4665. The sequence goes on from JAQGGU010000021.1 coordinate 5,164, forward strand.
TTCACTGGATGGCCGGCAGCTTCCTGACGACGAGCTTTTTCTCGGCGACGCCCGGACACTCATACACGAAGCACCAGACTCTCAGGACGGATGGCGTGATCACATCCGCTTCTATATCGCTCCTAAATACCCTAATGACATTTAATTCGAGCAGTCTTCTCTAGGCGAACACGCATCATGAACGCGCCAGCAGAACAATTCATGGATGCTTACACGAGCGTCTACAATGGCGCTGGCTTCCCTACGGATCCAGCAGGCCCTATCTATGTACAAGACGGCTCTACTGTATTTGCAAGTTGCACTGTAAGTAATTACCGCGAGGCTCTTCGTAACGAAGCAGCTGAACCAGGCAGTGTTATGTTGCAAAGAAGCTTCAGGACACGAACGCTCGACCAGCTTCATCTGGACGCACACCCAAATCGAAGAGCATTGTTCGATATGTACGGCGGCTTCGAGTCTGCGACAGAAAGCGATGCCAGCGAAAAAATACTCCTGCATGGCGGCCTCATGCAGACCACCCTCGAGGAATGTGGTGTCGACACGCCAGATATTGCAGTGATGGCCGATAGGACTGACTGGACGCGCTGGGATGTCAATACAAGCGCTGCCAGGTTCAACGCTCATGCATATCCCGATACACCTACTGACAATCCTCTTCCCAAGCGCGCCGGCAAAATAGTGAAGGAATATGGCGAAGGAATACTCGGACATGGCGTAGAAGTTTTTGTCCGCTCACAGTCTGGCGAGTGGGGATTGGCAGGTAATGTTGTCGAAACAATTTGCCCCGATGATATGACTAGCGGTATAGACTACGGCGGAGGCCTCGAAGCTACCGTCATGGCCGTGCACGGTCCTGAAGCCGCCTATCTCGATGCGGAAATGTGCGAAAGATTTCAGCTGTCTTCCAAGACTAACAATCCAAGACTACTAAATCTTCTTGAGGCCCTAGAAGCGCTCATGATAATGCACACCCATGAGCATGAACGTCACCCATTATCAGTAACGAACAGCGCGGCCGCTTATGCAGCACGAGCCATACTACTTCAGACACATCATCTAGGAGTCTCCGATGAAGAATTACGGACGCTAGGAGGGTATCACACTGACCATGTGCTAGTTTCTCCTAACGCTGCGGCGGCCGCACTCGAAGAGGTTGCCCTACGTAAAAATGCCATCCAAAATTTCATGGTACGCACCGCTAAAAGTGTAGTAGCTAAAAAAATATCATTACGCCGACAGCAGGCATCCAGACAGGGGCATTCATTCGACAAATCACATGAGGCAAAACTTATTATCGAGCAGTCTCATAAGCTTCCGGCGGATGTTTGGCAAGTA
>JAQGGU010000038.1 GCA_028289265.1 Candidatus Saccharimonadota bacterium
AATTAACGGAGGTTCTACTACAATGGCTGGAACTAAAGCTGGCGGCCAAGCTGCTGCCGCAACTAACAAGAAAAAATACGGTTCTGACTTTTACGCTAAAATTGGCGCAAAGGGTGGCCGCTTAGGCCGCACCGGTGGTTTTGCTGCTAACCGCGACCTCGCTCGCCTCGCTGGCGCAAAGGGTGGCCGCATTAGTCGCCGCTCAAAGAAAACTGAAGCTTAAATAGCCCGGAATTCTTATGAAAAACCGTCCCTCTAGGGGCGGTTTTTTTAGTCTAAAGGTGTTTTTCGGCGAAAATCACTGCTTGTTCGCGAGTTTGACTTCGGCGGTACGGCCGGCAGAAACGCGACGGGCTGACATGCCAACGCGTACGGCAGTTGAAGCAGCGGTAAAAGTTTGTGCTGTCCATTTGAATGCACTGCGCGCCGCAACCTGGGCATAAAGAGCGGCGATATAACCAGTCCCGGTAGGTGTCGAGGCAGTCCTGGACATAGTCGCTATCGATGGTGATCTTGTGGGTGTGTGCCAAGGCAAGGGCGTGTTCCCAGGCGGCGACTTCGAGATGTAGTAGCTCTAGATCGGCTTTATACGTCGTGTGCTTCAGTAGTCCATGGCTGGTTTCATGTAGCAGTGACCATATGCTCGAGGCTTGGTCGTACTTGGTGTCGTCATAAAAAACTTCCGATGTTTCTGGCGACCAATAAAATGATGTCGCTGGTACATATGTAAGATGTGGATAGGCCTCGGACAGGGTTTTAACGAGCGAACGCACCGTATGTCTCCTTTGCTAGATCATAGCATCCAAACAGGACTGCTTCTTCGGGGCGTTTCGCGCCGCATAAGTCGGGCAGGGGAACGAGCGGGGTCTCGTGCTTTTTGAGCTCTTCTTTGAGAAGTTTGCCTTAACGGTCAAAATAAGTTCCGACGCTGCCGCCGATGATTATAACTTCCGGTTCGGTGATTGCCATGAGCTCTACCAGGCCGGGCTTGAGGTCTCTAACTATGGATTGCCAGGTCTTCTTGTCGTGGATATCTTCGGCCCGTTTACCATAACGCTCAACAATGGCATGTCCAGAGGCAAAACTTTCCCAGGGTACTAATTTCCCATGGTGCATAGCTAGCATACCTCTGCCGCCGGAGTCGCCGATGGCATCGTCAATTTTTCGGTCAACCACGAGTCCATATCCAATGCCGGTGCTTACGGTGACATACAAAACTTTGGAATACTTATCTTTTACCATCATGGCCTCGGATAGAGCGGCGAGCTTGGCGTCATTGTCTATGACTACCGGGCACTTTAAAATGCGTTCGACATCGTGCTGGATAGGCACGTTTTTCCAGGGAAGGTTACCTAGGGCTACGCCACGGCCATGTGTCCGATCGATAAGTCCCGGAGCGCCGACGCCAGCGGCCCGAAACTCTTTTTCTGCCAGTTTATGCACAGCAAATCGTAGCTCATGCAGGAAAAAGTCGTAATTTTTAGGGGTTTCAAAGCGTATTTTCTCGGTAATAACGCCATTATCATCAAGAGAAGCTACTAAAGTTTTTGTCCCCCCGATGTCAACGCTTGCGTACATTGATTACAGTATAGTACTAACTAAGGCCGCTTGGGTAGCCATATAGTGCTAATTTACGACAAAAGGTGTGGATAGTATAAGCGTAAGCTGTATGAATTATCATAGACACAAGTATAAAAATGTAGTATAATAACATAAATGAATAGACTTATACAACGCGCGGCAGTTCCTTTGGCGGTAAGTGGAATATTTTTAAGTGGTTGCGGTGAGGCTCCGGCGCACGAAGCGGAAACCGTAGAACAGTTGGAATCGGTCTTAGAGCCTGTTGCAATTGACCTTGCTAGCAAAGCCATACAGCTAGCGGCTGAGGGCGAGGCAGGTATTAAGGTTTTCGACGACCCTGATGAACCTGGACGCGCGATTATCAGTGACTTGTTTAGTGAGAATTCTGATCAAAACCGGATTTGGGTCGAACTGCAACGGGTGGACGGTGTGCTCGACGCGACGACCGTAAAAGAAGTTACGGTCGAACTAGGTGAATGCCATAAAGTTTCTGATGACAAATCTGAATGCACCTGGGGTAGCCAAAGTTCAATATATGCACCTGGAACAGAGCTTGATGGCATCTATCTAAAAGGTGCCGTCCGTCAGGAATGGGTCGGCCTGGAAAGCAGCTTTACAAACTACGAAGCGATGGGGATTGACGGCCCAAGCACAGGCGGCTATGAAATAGACACTGTTGATACGTATGCCAAAGATGAAATTACTAATGAGCCGACTGGACCCGTTAGAACTGCTAAAGTAATTCTTACTGAACTTATAGAAGATTTTGATCTAGCCGTTCAACTTGAGTACTAAGTACGGTCCGCAGTGTACATCTCTTGTGGAACTCCTTAAATAGCGGTATAATTAGGGTAATCTTTGAGAATCTCTACTATTGGTATGCCGTCAAGGTCTACTGTAAGGGCTCTCACAGAAATACACTACGAAGGAGGCACCTAAGAAATGCCAAAAGAATCTACTAAATTAACTATGGACGAGCTTTTAGCTCAGTCTGAGCTAAAACAGCTCGAAGCCGGCGACGTCGTCGAAGGAACCGTCACCTCTGTCAAGAAACACGAGATGTGGGTTGACCTAGGCGCGCGCGGTGTCGGTGTGGTCATGCGCCGCGAAATCGGCCACGGCCAGACCTTGGAAGAAGGCGCTACTATTACAGTCAGCGTTATCGACCCTGAAATGGACGAAGGCTATGCACTGCTTTCAATGAAGCGTGCCGCCAAGGATCGTGGCTGGGATGAACTCCAACGCCAACACGAAGCTGGCGAAGTCATCGAGATAAGCCCATACGACGCAAACCGCGGTGGTCTGCTCGTGGAGCTCGAAGGTATCCGCGGATTCCTGCCAGTATCTCAGCTTGCAGCTGGACACTACCCACGCGTATCTGGCGCTGACAAGGACGAGATCCTGCAGAAGCTCAACGCATTGGTCAACCAGGTCTTACGCGTAAAGATCCTCGACGTATCCCGCAAGGACAACAAGCTTATCTTCTCCGAGAAGGAAGCCGTGAAGGGTGACATGCAGAACCGTCTTGAGAACCTGAAAGCAGGTGATGACGTCGAAGGTGTCGTGACTGGTGTCATCGACTTCGGTGCATTCGTCAACGTTGACGGTATCGAAGGTCTGATTCACATTTCAGAAATCTCATGGGAGCGCGTCGACGACCCACGTAACTACGTGAAGGTTGGCGATACAGTCAAGGCTAAGATCATTTCGATCGACAAAGACCGCTTGAGCTTGAGTCTTAAGCAGACCAGCGAAGACCCATGGTTGCAGGACGTTAAGAAGTTCAGCAAGGGTGACGTCGTTGAGGGTAAGATTACCCGCATCACACCATTCGGTGCATTCGTGCAGCTCAGCCCATCAGTTGAAGCTCTCGTACACGTCAGCGAAATGGGTGACGACGAAGGTGTTGATCCTGAGAAGATCTTCCAGCTCAACGAAAAGAAACAATTCAAGGTCCTCGACATAGACACCGAGCACCGCAAAATTGCACTTAGTCTTAAAGACGCTAAGTAGTATGTAGATAAAATAGCATTGGCTTCAAGGCCGGAAAGGGTGTCGACATTATGGCAAACGCCACTACAATTGAAATAGAAGATATGATAACTGTCGGCACTCTGGCCGAGAAGCTGATGCTACCTGTCGGTAAAGTAATCGGCGAGCTGATGAAAAACGGCGTCATGGCGACGGTCAATGAGCGCATTGACTTTGACACTGCGCAGATTATCGTCGGTGAGCTTGGACTCGATGTCGAGCTCAAAAGAAAAGAGGCGGCTGCGCCGATTACGACAACCCGGGACAAAAACTCTATCAGCGATAAAGCAGTAGGCCGTCCACCGGTTATTGCTGTCATGGGCCACGTCGACCACGGTAAAACCAGCTTGCTGGACCGTATTCGTGGCGCCAATGTCGTGAAAGGTGAAGCCGGCGGTATTACGCAGCATATATCTGCTTATCAAATAGAACATAACGGCCGCAAGATTACCTTTTTAGATACTCCGGGCCATGAAGCCTTTGCGGCTATCCGCGAGCATGGCGCCTTATTGACCGACATCGTTATTATTGTTGTTGCCGCCGATGACGGCGTGAAGCCGCAGACAATTGAGGCCATCCGCTTTGCCCGCAAGGCTGGTGTGCGTATCGTCGTGGCTATGAACAAGATGGATAAAGAGGGTGCTAACCCCGACCGCGTCAAGCAGGAGCTAGCCGAGCAAGACTTGCTTATCGAAGAGTGGGGCGGTGACATCGTCGTCGTTCCTGTGTCGGCAAAAACAGGCGAGGGTGTTCCCGCGTTACTCGACATGTTACTGCTAGTCTCTGACGTAGAAGAATTGAAAGCAGAAGTCGACGTGCCAGCACGAGGGCTTATTATTGAAGCGCACATCGAACAGGGACGTGGTCCAGTGGCACACGCCCTGGTGGAATCCGGTACCGTGAAACGTGGCGACTTTATTGTGGCGGGTGGCACCTATGCCAAGATCCGTAACCTCGAATCAACTGACGGTAAAACTATCAAGGAAGCAACGCCTTCGACACCGGTTGTTATCACCGGTTTTAAAGAATTACCTGAGTTCGGTGACGAGTTTGCTGTAGTCGCAAATGAAAAAGCTGCCCGTGCTGAAGCAAGCGCAACTGCAACCGGCAAGAAAAACGCTGGCGGCCGCTTGGATATGAACAGTACCGAGCTGATCCGGATGATTAACCGCAACAATAAGGTGGAAGAGTTCAATATTATTATTAAGGCCGATGTACAAGGCTCGCTGACCTCTGTCATGGATAGCCTTAAAGCGCTGGATACCGATGAAGTCGCCGTCCGAGTTGTCGGTTCTGGTGTCGGTACGATTACTGAGAATGATGCTCATATGGCACACACTAGTAATGCTGTAATTTATGGTTTCAACGTCGTACTGCCAAGCAATATCAAGCAACATGCTTCACGTGATAAAGTCAGTATTCGTCTGTATAAAGTCATATATGAGCTCATAGATGATGTTCGCGAAGAGCTTACTAAGCGCCTAGCACCTGAAATCATCGAAACCGATCTCGGTCGGCTTGTCGTCCGAGGTATATTTAAGACCACCAAGACTGAGGTCATTTGTGGCGGTGAAGTCACCAAGGGCAAACTGGTGGCGCCAGCACTGGCACGAGTCATGCGCGACGGAGAGAAAATAGCCGACGTAGAGGTCACCGGCCTTAAGCGCGGTCCCAATGACGCCAAGGAAATCTTTGAAAGCGAAATGTGCGGTATGAGTATTAAGACCTCTGGCCGCGTAGAACTTCAAGAAGGTGACCATATTGAATTATTCACCAGGGAAATGGTACAGAGAAGTCTTTAATAGAAACACTGGCTGGCCGTGGTAGAATGATGATGAAAAGATAGGAAGAAAGTATGGCATTAAAACTCGACAACAATCTGATTAATGAGCTTGGTCTTGGAGCTCTTCCTGAGCATGAAAAGCAGCTATTACTTCGCCAGATTTATGAAAAGTTGGAGATGAATGTAGGCGTGCGCCTGGCCGACCAGATGAGCAATGAACAGCTCGATGAGTTTGAAAAGTTTGTCGATGCTAATGATGATAAGGGTGCGTTCCAGTGGCTGGAAAGTAACTTCCCAAACTACAAAGACGTCGTAAATGAAGAGTTTGAAAAGCTGAAAGCGGAGATCAAGCAATACGCACCGCAAATGCTCGCCGTAGCGCAGCATAACGCCGCACAGCAGGCCAATGGTGGTTCAGCGCCGCAGCAGCCTCAGCCGCAACAACCCCAGCCCCAATATCAGCAGCCCCAGCCTGGGCAGTATCAAAATCCTGCGCCGCAGCAACCGATGACCTACCCTCAGCAGCCCCAGCAGCAGCAATATAACCCGACCAATCCGAACGGTCAGCCGCAAGCTCCACAGCCTGCGCAGCAGCCCTATTATGGCCCACAGCAGCCCCAATATCAGCAACCCCAACCGGATTCGCCGCAATATCCTCAACAGCCTCAACCCGGGCAGTATCAGTACCCGCCGCAGCAACCAGGCCAGCAGCAGGACCCACAGTACCCGCCGCA
>JAQGGU010000067.1 GCA_028289265.1 Candidatus Saccharimonadota bacterium
CCGCTGCTGGCTGGTTTTTTAGCTCGGAGAGTTCTGGACAGCGGACCCGCTGAAAGCGTCACGCTGGCGCTCGGTGGTAAAACATACAGAGCCGTCATGCTTTCGGCCACCGGCCTGCAGGCACACGAAGACAACACCTATATGTGCGTAGTAGTTACAGATATGACGGAGATCAAGCGAGCCTCGGACGCCAAAGACGAATTCATTTCGCTGGCATCCCACCAGCTGCGTACGCCGGCGACCGGAGTCAAGCAGTACCTAGGCATGGTGCTTGAAAATTATATCGGCGACATCTCCGATCAGCAGCGGACATATCTGCAGACGGCCTACGACTCCAATGAGAGGCAGATAAGTATCATCCAGGATATTTTGAAGACCGCTCGTATAGACTCCGGCGTATTCAAGCTGGAGAGGGTACATACGGACATAGCCGATCTTGTCGCTATGGTAGCCGAGGATTATAGTGCAATTTTCAGCATGAGGCACCAGAAGTTGATTACCAGCTTTGAGGATGATCTGTATGTACTTGTTGATCCGGCCGAAATCAGTCTGGTGATATCAAATTTGCTCGAAAATGCCAGCAAATATTCACCGGAAGGCACATCGATTGCAGTGAAAAGTATCAAGAAGGGTAGTAAACTTATCCTGTCAATCACCGATAGTGGCGTCGGCATCAACGCCAAAGATACTGGGAGAATATTCGATAAGTTCACCCGTGTCAGCAATACCATGTCTGACACCGTCAGCGGTAACGGACTCGGTTTGTACTGGGTAATGCGGATCGTTACGCTACACGGCGGAAGTATAAAAGTGGAGTCCGTTTTCAATGAAGGCTCTACCTTTACCGTAATACTACCTATCGAGTCATAGCCCGGATGTGGCATATTGGATTTCATCGAGGATACATAAGGTTACAACTTCGTCCACTACGCTACACCAAATTGCTAATACTTAAAGACTTCTCGATTGAGAGGTCTTTTTTCTTTACTTCCTAAAGTATTCCTGTGACATTTGCTTTATTATTACTCTTATGCTATAATATACACAATGAGTGCGGAGCTTACCGGATTAGTTATTGCTAAGGATGAAGCTGTTGATTTGCCTGGCTGCCTGCAGTCCTTACAGAGGGTATGCGCTGAAATAGTTGTTATCGACAATGAAAGCACCGATGCCACCCCAGAGATAGCAATGTCATTCGGTTCCAGGGTAGTAGCAAGAGCGATGAGTGAGACAGATGGATTCGCAGGTTTGAGAAATGCAGGGTTGGAAGAGGTAAGGACATCGCACGTATTAGTGCTTGATGCAGACGAGCTTCCCACAGAACATCTTATCAGCTCGATATCTAAAGTAATGGAAGAGGGCAGGACGGACGTTGCCTACGCAGTAAATCGTCGCAATAACGCGTTTGGCGGATATCTAGACCATGGTAGGTTCTGTGGCGACCAGCAAACACGACTGTTTAGCAGTGACGTTCGATATACCGGAATAGTCCATGAAACCCCTGTACTTACCGAGGACATAGAAGTCATTGAGTTGGAGGGGGACTTAGAGCATTTTACCTATAACTCACTGGCTGAATATATCGCGAAAATGCGTGATTACGCCGAGAAGCAGGCACAAACCCTAGCCGATCCTCCTTCACTTAAACATATGATTGGCATACCGGCCTATAACGCTATAGTGCGTCAAGGATATAAGGACGGTTGGCGGGGGCTTGCAATGGCGGTTGGCGACGGTTGGCATGACCATTTACTCAGGAAATACCACCAGCGCCAGCATGCCAAAGATAGCTCAATGGCGAAGGGGCTTAGTAGAGTATTGCAAGCCTAGTCAAGGTTACAACTTCATCTACTACGCTGCGCGAAAATGCTGATTGATTTTTGTTTGCTATCATATCCACATGATCGATATAATCGTTGCTCATTTGGGTAGCAGTAAGCATCCTATAGAAAATCCTGCTTTCACTTTTTCCCAGTCAATAATCGATATGAGGCTGACAAACGCTAGGGGCTCATATTTAACCGTAATTTTTCCGCCCTGGAATGGAGCAGACAGGCTGATAAGGATTCTTGAAGGCCGGCTGCATCGTGCAGGTTCCGCCACGCTGACACTGGCGCTCCACGGACAAATCTTAAGACCGGACATACAGGGCGTCATTGATTCATTCACCTATATTCAAGAACAGGTCAGTCTCGAAATTGAAAAACTGCAGGATAAGTACGCGTACGAGGCTATCCACCTTACGGGGATTAGTATCGGCACGATTCCTTTATCACTAGTAGCGCAGAGAACAAAACATATATCAAAAGCCACGTTCGTCGTTGGCGGGAGCAGATTTGCGCCTTCTGTTTGGGAAGGGGCACGGACACAGGGTATACGCCGCGCATTTGAAGACAAAGGGGTAAGCCTGACAGAGCTAGAAACGGCTTGGAGCGGGTTGGATCCAGCGATGAGTGCAACCGCACTAAAAGGGAGGCCAGTTGAGCTCTATATTTCAGAGACGGACACCTTTGTTCCTACAATATATCAGGACGAGCTCGTCGCTGCCCTGCGCGATAGTGGAGCGAACGTGGAAGAGCACAGGAACAAAACGGGGCATGCAGCCAATATCATGACCTACTGTATGAAAGGTAAGCTGTAGTTTTTGCTAAAGACTACAGTTTTTTTTACTACGCTAGGCTGGCGACTATTACGACTACCTGACCAACCTGCATATATTTGATGCCCGTCGCTATAGTCCCGGTTATGTCAGGTGGACACAGCTTGGCCCAAGTAGTGCAGAGCAGGGATACCGATATGGTACTGAACTACTACTATTTACAGTCTATAATCTTACACCCCCCAAACCTCTTAGGTTACTTCAATAATCTCGTCAAAACCTTCGTCGAGGACTGGAGGGTTCAACTTTAGGCGGTTCGCCATTGTTTGAAGTACTTCTTCTCGCACCTGACGCGGTCGCCCCATGTTTCTCTGCTGTGCTATTTCGAGCGGTGGCCGCACCCAATAACCAATGACTTCGCGGGCGCCGTGCTCCCGGCTAAAACGTACGATTTCTTTGCGGTCACGAACCTTACTATGAGTAGCATCTACCACGACACCTTTGTGCTTTAGGGCTTCTTGTATCCGCTGATACATCAGGCGGTTTACTGCCGGCTCTTTAGTGTGGTTTGTGGGGTCGCCAGTAATCTCTTCGCGAATATCATCGCGGTTTACATACGCGAGTCCTTGCTCGCGGGCAAGCGGTCGGAGCAGCGTTGTTTTACCGCTGCCGGGTATTCCGATGCCGATTATCGCTTTCATGCCGCCGTCTTATCAAAAAATGATGTTAAGCAGTAATGTCAGTACCAGGCTAAGCACAATACTGATAATGATGCTCGGCCACAGGAAAAATTTAAATATTACCTTACCATTTTGATTCATGTTTTGCAGCTTACCATTAGGGGACGGGGATATCCGTAAAAAATTACACTGCAGCAATTGTATGCAGCAGGCGCGGGCAGATCGTAATCGTGACATTGGTGTTTGCCATGAGCTCCATGACCTCGCCGTCGACCTGCATCGGCGCGGGCATAAGTACAGTAAAAGCATACTTGTCGGTACGTTTTTGCGCGCCCAGATGTTTGAAGACGCCCCTTATAAGACGGAACAAGAAGGAAATTTTGCGGTGATGCCGAAAAGTCGCTACTTCAAATAACCCATCACGTGGCTTGGAATTTTGTGAAATAGTCAGTACTTTAGCCATCTCGGGAATAGTACTGCAAATAAGACTATCAAGTGCCAACTTTTTACCGTCACTAAGGATAGTAACAGGGCGGTAACTCCAAAAAGTTTTAATAACGATATAGGCTTCTTTGAGTGAATTCAGCGTGTGCTTGTTGAGTTCTACCGCCACCGTTGGAGTCAGGCCGATACCAGCGTAGGAGTGGGCGTAACGGTGTACTTCAGTGCCATCTTCGTTGGCGGCCAATACTTTGAGCACATCAAGCTGAGTGACGGCATCGTTTTTTATAAGCTCGACCAACGGTTTATCCTGCATGGTTCGGGCGTGGTCATTGGCGTTGCCAGAGGGCAGCACGGCACAAATCGGGGTAGCGCCTTCGTCTTGGGCTTTGAGCGCGCCGTTGATCACTTCGTTATAACCGCCGTCGCCGCTGGCCGAGATGATGAGCGGGTTCTTGTGGTTTTTTGCGAAGTCATAGGCGAGCTCTATGGCATGGCCGGCGCGTTTGGTAGGCAACATTGTTAAGGACGTATTGGGAAGGGCAGATTTGAGCTCATCTCGAAGCTCGACAGCATTCTCCTTGGCACTACCAGTGCTGTTCGGATTATATATAACTGCGATGTCTGAAAAATTAGCCATTTGTTCATTATACCGGCATGTGCCGTAGTGGCTGCTATTATTGAATAATGAAATCTGTGCTTACCCATAAACTGTCACTTTTCCTTCTAGGGTTCCTGGCAATTCTCCTCCTCGTCGTATTGATTAACTTTTTGATCATCAAGTACAATGGAAGACCCGTACCCGCACCCAGCACGCCACGCGCAGCAGAAGTCTACGGCAAAGGCACGCCATTGATCTACGTGATCCTCGGCGACAGCACTACCGTGGCACAGGGAGGAGAATATGACAAAGGCTATGCCCGAGTGACGGCTCGTTATCTTGCCGACCAAGGTCATGAGGTTACTTTTTTTAATGTCGGCGTATCCGGTGCCCGCGCAAAAGATGTCGCCGACAAACAAACCCCTCAAGCAGCCGCAGTGCGACCCGACGTAGTCCTTATAGCGGTAGGCGCAAACGACGTGACGCACCTGACAAATCCCTCGGACGTACGCACCAGCCTAAGCAAAAGTATTGACGCTTTACGTACAGCAAACAAGGACGTGAAGATCATTCTTACGGGTTCACCGGACATGGGTACCGTTCCGCGATTTCCTCAGCCAACCCGCTTTCTTATGGGTCAGCGCACCCGCCAAATAAACGCTATGGTAGTCGATCTCGCCAAAGAAAAAAATGTGATATTTGCCCCGATAGCGGAAAAGACCGGGCCTATATTTGCCGCGCACCACGAACTATACGCACAGGATAATTTCCACCCCAACAGGGGTGGTTATGACACATGGACTCCGGTGCTAACAACAGCGCTTACACAAGCAATTACGAAACAATAAATAGTGGCCCGAGGCTGTGTGGTATTTTTTACTGTGCAGGAAGAAATAGTTAAGTAATATAACTATATCTAACAAGGAGATAGATATGTTAAAAACAATCGCACTCATTTTATTAGCCCTATGGCTTGTCGGACTGGTAGCTCATGTCGCAGGCGGTATCATCCACTTGGTACTCGTCGCCGCTATCGCACTTTTCATATACGACCTGCTCATGGGCCGACGCCGCTCACACCTGAGCTAGATTCTTTTCCGTACCCAAACTAAATTTCCTTAAGGAGTACCTACTATGGCTTTAGCCGACAGAGAAGTCCGACAAACAACCGTCAACGACGGAGCAGTCACCGAAACCACTCGCCAAATTAACGATCCGGTGGTAGACCGAGAACACCGCAGCAATGTCGCTGAACGCGTCGTCTGGCTGATTGCCGGGATTTTGCTAGCACTACTGGCCGTGCGTTTCTTATTCGCGCTACTCGGCGCAAACCCTAATAATGGGTTGGCTAACTTTGTATATAGCATTACCCACCCATTTGTATCGCCATTCTTCAATTTGTTTAGCTACGACGAAGTCACAGCAGGGCGCTCAAGCGTTGAGTTCTTTACGCTTGTCGCTATGCTCATATACGGCTTAGTAGCTTGGGGTATCTCCCGCTTGCTTACTATTCGCCGTCCATAGCAAAATACGTAAGTTATCTTACGGCACGACGCCCTTAGAGCTTGCTTGAATGGAGGTATGAAGTCACTTCATACCTCTATTTCTATAGTTATACTTACCTATAACTGCGACCCCTGGATTAAGCGCACACTCGACAGGCTCTTAACACTACCCGGGCGGGCGGTTATCATTGCTGTCGACAATGGTTCAACTGATACAACACTCGGTATTTTGTACTCCTATGAAGACCGTATAAAAGTGGTTGCCATTGGCCGTAACATCGGTGCCGCCGCTCGTAACGTTGGCGTCAGCCATGCTACCACCCCGTATGTAGCATTTGCGGATGACGACACGATCTGGGAGCCGCACTCACTCAATAAATGCGTACAGTACTTTGATCTATACCCCAAGCTCACCGTCATAAACGCCAAAATTGTTGTCCGTGATGAAGGCAAGCTTGACCCGATATCGGAGGAGATGGCACACAGTCCGCTCGTAGACAGCGATGGACTACCTGGACAGGTACTTCTGAGCTTTATGGGCGGTGCCACGGCAATGCGGCGCGAAGCGTTCGTCAGAGCCGGCGGCTATGAAGAAAAATTATTCCTAGGCGGAGAAGAGGAGCTGCTCGCCAGCGAGATCGTCCGCCGCGGCGGCCAGATGCGCTATCTCGATGACATAGTCGTCCGCCATTACCCCAGCAACCAAAGTGCAGCCAAGTTGCGCCCCTATGGTATCCGCAATGCACTCTGGTTTGCCTGGCGGCGGCGGTCACTAGGCAGTGCCATAAAATGGACGAGATACATTGTGCGTTCAACCCCGAAGCGCCTGAATTTTGTAAAAGGAATTGCCGGGTTTTTCAAAGGCTTGCCTTGGGTAATTCGTACGAGGGAACCACTTCCCGAAGACATAGAACGACAGTACAAGCTTCTGGATGAGCAGCGAATCGGTGCCTCAACCCGCTCCTATAAGTAGGCGGCATTGGGAAAACCGGTTTCCATTTTCTCCGTACATAAGCATATTGACATTTGTACTAATATTTGCTAATATAAGCATGTTAAACAATAAAACAAAAATACGAAAAGATTATGCTAAGTCCCGACAAAGTCCAAAATTTATCAATCGACCTACCTTCTCAAGTTGAAAAACGATGGGACAGTAAGCGCATCAAGGAATTAACCCTCGTACTGGGTGCTACAGGAGTGGCCGCCCTCGGCACCATCGACGGTTTTCTGCCCCGTGACCCTGAGTTCGTACCTACCACAGTAGTATCAGGACCAGCATTTCCAGTGGAAGCAGATTCCGATATGTACCCAGGCCAGGGCTTGCGCGACCCTATTAGGGACCCCCACCACGAGGAATCATCTTTACAAAGCTCTTATGATCCGACAAAAACGCCCGCACCGTCAGTAACCGAGGAATTTACCCGTGACGCCGCTGATATATCCACGCCTAATGGATCACATGAGTTTATTATTGTACCCGAAGGTACTAAGCAACTTCCTATTGTATCCGCAGAAACTCCTCAGCCTTCGGAACAATACAACATTGCACAACCCACCAATGAGCAGCAAACTAAAGCCGGTTTGCGTGCCGACGACTTCCGTCTCGCGGCCTAAACATGCACCTATCGCGGGAAAAAAGCCATGATTAGTCACAATGCATCTCCCGGCCAACCAGAGCAAGGACCTTCTCAGCCCATAAATGTCGGTATGCAAGGCTGGGAAAAGACTACTGCGGAATCTCCGATTATCCAAACCCACGGCCTCGGTCCTTGCATTGGTATCGCTATATACAACCCCGCCGATAAGGTAGGCCATCTGGCACATATTGCAACACCGGGTGCTGAACAACAAACTATTGCCGATTTCCTGAGTTCGGCAACCGATAACGGTGCCGCCGCTCAGAATTTACAGGTATGGGTACGAGGCGGCCAAGTCAATCGCCAAAATGCCGGATCAGAATTTATCGGGTTATTTGGTCGGCAATCGCTTGTAGAAGGTTTGACCGCCGCTGGAATATCAGCCGAACAGATGAATGTAGAGTGGGATGAGAACCCTGTAGAATCTCAGGGAACACGCATGAAATTGGACGCCACAACAGGGGAGTTCCAATCTTTGGTTGCTCCCGCGCCGCACGTCGCGCAAGCCATAGGGCAAGAAGCCCTCATGGGCGAACGGCTGACCCATTAAGTAAAAAGCAGCTCCACGTGAGGGGAACTGCTGCCAAGTATTGATGATGAAGGTGGGTAGTGGGCTAGAAACGGCCGCCAAGGTCGTCGGAAAGTTGCAGTGATTCCTTATACTCAAGTTTGCGTGACATACGTTCGATAAAGGACCGGCGGTGCGCTACTGCAGCCTCTGAATCAATGTCTTTGTTGTTGTCGAAAAATTTCCTGGACATCTCATGCCTCCTTTACCTTGTTTGTATTTAATAGTCTGAAGCATAAGCCCTTAATAGTATGTGAATTATTCCGCACCGATAGTGTAAGCTTACTCACAATAGTAGACTTCTCTGTATTACCCCTGTTAAAGCTTAAGCTTTTGTGACGAATATCACACAAAATGTTTGTCGTAATCATGCTCACTTGTATAAGTACTAGTGTAAGTATTTCAAAGTCTCTATAGTATCCTTAGAGCAAATAAGGGAATACTATGGCAACAAACGAAAATGTTATTACCGCGCGCGGACTGCGGAAGTCGTACGGTAAAATCGAGGTTCTGAAGGGCATCGACTTAACCGTACAAAAGGGAACTATGCTCGCGCTGCTCGGGCCAAACGGTGCCGGCAAGACGACAACGGTGCGCATATTAAGCACGCTTCTCAAACACGACGACGGTGAAGTACTCATAAACGGATACGACGTGTCACGCGATGCCGACAAGGTTCGTAGCGTCATTGGCCTTACTGGTCAGTCCGCCGCGGTTGACGAGCTGCTCACGGGCCGCGAAAACCTGGTCATGATGGGCCGCCTGTACCGGTTAACCGCCCGCAGCGCGAAAGCCCGCGCCGACGAGCTACTTGCTGAGTTCGACCTGGTAGACGCCGCCGACCGTACAGTTAAGACATACTCCGGGGGTATGCGCCGCCGCTTGGATCTGGCCGTTAGTCTCATAGCCTCGCCTCCAATTATTTTCCTTGACGAGCCAACTACCGGCCTTGACCCCAGAAGCCGTATTGCTATGTGGGACATCATCAAAAAGCTTATGAGTGCCGGTACTACCATATTGCTCACTACTCAGTACCTGGAAGAGGCAGACCAGTTAGCTGACCGTATCGTTGTCATCGACGGCGGCAAAGTTATCGCCGAGGGCACCGCCACGGAACTGAAGGCCAAGGTGGGTAAGGACCGCCTCGAGCTTGTATTCAAGAAAACCAGTGATTATAAGGCAGCCGTGAAGCATCTGGGCGGGGAAGTCGTAGACACTAACGACAAAGAGCAGTCACTCGCTCTCATTATCAACGACACCAACAAGGACGTTCGCCGCGTGCTCGATACGATCGCCAGTAAAAACATCAGCGTGGAATCCATGGCAGTCCACAAACCGACACTCGATGACGTATTCCTTAGCCTCACCGGCAAGCAAAAACAAACTACCGAGGAGGAAGCATAAATGGCAGTACAACTTGAATTCCAAAGGCGCTCAAAGCTGCTTTCGACAATCACCGATTCGCTCATCATGGTAAAGCGTAGCAGCACTCACATCTTGCGCAACACCGACCAGCTACTCGGGACTTTTTTTCAGCCCATCATGTTCCTGGTATTGTTCGCTGCGGTATTTGGAAAATCTATTGAGGCAACGCTTCCTCCAGGGGTATCATACCTCAACTTTCTGCTGGCTGGCATAATAGTGCAGACAGTTGCATTCGGCTCCACTACGACCGCAATTGCCGTTAGCAATGACCTACAGAAAGGAATTGTGGACCGCTTCCGGTCTCTGCCCATGAGCAATCTTGCCGTACTTAATGGTCATGTCATATCCGATTTGTTCAGAAATGGAATCTCTACCATCATCATGATCCTGGCCGGCCTTATCCTAGGCTTTAGAAGCCACGCGAGCGTCCTTGACTGGCTGGCTATCGTGGGATTAATACTACTATTTACCCTGGCTTTCTCATGGCTAGCAGCAATTGTCGGCGTGGTCGCCAAGAGCGTCGAGGCGGTACAGTGGCTGTCATTCATCATAGTCTTTCCGCTGACATTCGCGAGCAGCGCATTCGTAAAAGCAGACCTATTGTCCGGACCACTCAAGGTGTTTGCCGAAAATCAGCCGATTACCCACATCATTGAAGCCATTCGCGCCCTGATGCTTGGCACTCCCCTGGGCGACCATGGTTGGCTGGCTGTCATTTGGTGCCTGGCGACTATGGCCGTAACAATTCCTCTGGCGACACGCCTATTTGCTCGTAAATCAAGCTAAACTCCTGGGCCTAGCACGTCTCTAAAGAAGATCCGCGCACTCATCGTCGATTGAGTCGGGGTACTGCAGCCCTGCGTCTCGCGACAGATCCAGCAGCGCTTGTAGGCATTCCGTTTGAAGGTCGTTCAATTGCACCAAATCTTCCGGGGCGTTACCAGATATAGTGCCGACCCATAATGTTCCATCGACGCGCGGATCAATGGCAAAGCCGATAGGCAAATCCTCTTCGGCTCGCCGTAATCGTATCTCATGGGCTGGTTGGCCATCTTCTTCATAAATAGCACGCACGCTTAGCAGTGCAGTTTCCCAGTCGACTCCCATACCGAACAAATCCGTGCCACCAACAGGAGTGCGCAGCACATCCACAATGCCTAGCTCGCGCAATGTTTCACCCGCTTCCACTTCTTCATAAAACAGGGGACTGAGCCCTTTATATCGCTCGTACATACCAACACTCTACCAAAAATTTGACTATTCCGGAAAAGGACAGCAATGCTAATAAAGTTCGCGGTCTCGGATCGAACAACGTCCTCTTAGATGACAACCTCATGGAGTAGGCCTGTCCGCAGTAACTACAAAACTCCCCAGAAATCCTGGAGAGTTTTGTAGTCCGACCATGCATATGTTCGGACGCGTGGACTAAGCTCTTTTATCTACCGGTGTCATCGAGTGCGATATCAGGGTGCAGGCAAGGCATCTCAGCAGAGAGACGAGGTATGGCATGTGTAGGGCGGAAACCTCGACGAGATATTCTGTGCGCTGTGTTTGAAGTCATAAGTCATCTCCTTTACATACCGTAGTCTATACGGTTAAGCAGAAGCAAGTTATGAAATATCTTACTAAACGTATGCAATCATGATTGGATATGTTTACTTTTCTGATGGCGCTTCATCATCGCGACGATTAAGATACCGCACAACAGCCTCGCCAAGCCGCACGGCAAGGTCGCGTGCCGCCATGTCGCCAGGAACAAAAGTTGCCTCGTTGCCCGGTACGGGGCCACGTATCATAGCGCCATCGCGGGTGATGAATTCTTGCGGAGATTCTATGTCACCTAGCTTTCCTGTTACTTCTTCGCGCATAACATAGCCGAACAGGGGAGTGGGATGATCGCGGGCGAAAATAGGATCAGGCGCTATCTGCTCCGCGTTCATCATCTCCAGAAATATTCGTACGATCTCCTGCCCATGCTGCACGGGCGTTTGCCGATCCCCGGGATTACCCGATTGTGGTTCACTCATAATTTTCGCCTCCCCCTCAATTGACCTCCGCATACTAGCACGAGGAATAGGGCGAACGAAGTGACAATGTTCTCACCCACCTTCCAATAAGCGGTCTGCCTCGACCTTACAGACACCGGGGCCATCACTTCCTCTGTGGGTAATGGCGCTGCATTTGGTGGCGTTATAGTAGCCGCAATACCTCGTGTAGTTTTGACGGCATGGATATAAGAGCCGGTCAAATGTACCGTATAAGTTGGAGTTGTAGGCGGATCCGTTATCAACGGGTCGCACGCATCATCTAATTTATCTTGGTCAGCATCTTGGCCGGAGGAAGGCACCGAACCGCACAATGAATCGTTCGTTTCACTACATGTACCGGCTTCCGAATTTACATACACCACTTTACTTATATCAATGGCTTGGCCTAGTAGATTGACGCCAGCAACATGAACAGTATGATAGCCGCACGTCGTGACAGCAGGTAATGTTACGCCGCCAGTTAAATTTCCCTTAGTATCTGTGTTGGCTGTGCCCAGGACGATTCCAGAATCATCAAGTTTTACGGTAAATTCGCTTGAGGATTTGAGTAGAGCCGTGTCAGCATCGACTTGTATGGCTATTGGCGAAGAGGAAGTGATAATATCCGGTAGGAGCGTAGAGCTGTAAATACTAAAGCTAGTGGCTCGAGCCGTCTTGGGCGCTTGTGGAAGCGGAAAGATGACTGGGCTAAGGGCGGGGTTCGGGAAGGTTGTGGCTTGCTTGAGATTGTTGGTTTGTCCCAGTACTGCGCGCGCCAAAAGTTCGTGGCCAAGCGCATTTGGATGGTAGCTTTCAGAACCTATAAATTTCATCCGCTTTAGGCCGTCATCATTGCCTGTGGTAAAACCGTTCACGGCTACATCACTACTTTTTGTCTCGCACATACGGTGGCCTACGAAGGCCTCGCTAACATCTACATACTGGGCATTAGCTTTTTCAGCGGCATCTTTTATTGTGGCATTGAGTACATCAGTTAGGCCTGTGAAGAGCTCGATTTCTTTGGCGTCCAAATGTACGTTTGCGGCACAGTTACCATTGGAGGCAACTATCTGCGGATAGCCGATGACATACACACGCCTTCCGACATTTGAAATCGTGCGGTAAGCATTTGTCAACTTAGACCCAATGGAACTTATTCGATTAGCAAGCTCTTTTTGGTCCTCATATGTTGGATAGCATGTAGTATTTCTAAGCTTCGGCATGACACATTGCTTTACGATATCCGAAAAGCCTATGTCGTTGCCGCCTATGGATAGGGTGACGGCTCGGGGATTATATTTTTGTACGAATTCATTTTGAATAAAATAGCCTGGCAAATAATTAGTATAGATCATGCCCGGATTAGAGCGTTCTTTTTTTGCTATTCCGTCCTTAACTTGGCCCTCATACGCCTCGGAGGCGTCTATAATATCCCTTATTTTGGCGCCGGAACATGCCACCGAATGCCCACTACTGAAAAGGGATGCGGACAACAAAAACGGGTACGAAAGGCTGGAGAGGTGGCATGTATTATTACCAGTGTCAGTGCCTATCATGTA